>DATCUG010000220.1:0-19910 GCA_036567525.1 Streptosporangiaceae bacterium
GCCGCTTCCAGCGGCCAGTTCGCCAGCCCGCAGCAGCGCCCGCTCTAGCACCGGCAGCAGCACCGCGCCGCGCTCGTTCAGCGCCCGGGCGGTGATGCGCCGGCCCCGGGCCACGATCTCCAGGCACGGGTCGACGTAGGCCAGATGCCAGCGGCTGTACCGGCCCGGGTACTCCATCCCGGAGCTGAGCACGCCCCCGCGCCGCTCATCTACCTGCTGGGTGATGCCGTCGAGAACAGCGGGCTGGAACGGCTCGGCGGTGCGGGTCACCCGCACGCCACCGGCCGTGCCGAATTCCGTCCGCTGGATCACCTGCGGGTCCACCTGGTGCCTGCCTTCTGCCGGCCCAGGGCGGACGCGAAGAAGCGACCGCCGGAGCCGGACGGTCGCTTCTGGATGGCCTGACTGCGCGAACCAGCAACCGCCTACCGGCGGCGCCACCACTGGCTGCTGAATCGCATGCGGTGAGCCTAGCAGGTCAGGACGGCGATGGTGGCCCTTGCCCCGCGGCGGGAGCGCCGACCCGGGTGGGGGCGATCTGCTGGGCATCCGGGTGCCGTTCCGGCACCGGCCTGCCCAGGATCCGGTACACCTCGGCGCCGTCCACCGTTTCCTTCTCGATCAGCAGGTCGGCCAGCCGGCACAGCTCGTCGTGGTGCGCCCGGATCAGCGAGATCGCGCGCTCCTCGGCCTCGCGGAGCAGCCGGGACACCTCGCCGTCGATCTCGGCCTGGGTGGACTCACCGAACGGCCGGCCGGACAGCGCCGGCCCACCGCCACCGCCCCCGCCGCCGAGGAACGCCGCGCCACCCTCCGGGTAGCCGACCGGCCCGAGCTTGCTGGACAGGCCGAACTCGCGGACCATCTTGACGGCCAGTTCGGTGGCCGAGGCCAGGTCGTTGGCCGCGCCGGTGGACCCCTGGCCCTGCTCGACCAGTTCCGCGGCCCGGCCGCCGAGCCGGACGGCCAGCGACTCGTTCAGGTAGTCCTCGCCGTACAGGTGCCGTTCGACCAGCGGCAGCTGCTCGGTCACGCCGAGCGCCTGCCCGGACGGCAGGATGGTCACCTTGGCCACCGGGTCGGCGTGGTCAGACAGCGCCGCGACCAGCGCGTGCCCGGACTCGTGCACCGCCACCGCCCGTTTCTCCTCCGGCAGCAGCAGGTTCGAGTCGGCCCGGGCGCCGAGCAGGATGCGGTCCCGGGCGTCGTTGAAGTCCGCCATGGTGATCTCGTCGTGCCCGGCCCGGACCGCGTGGATGGCCGCCTCGTTGATCAGGTTGGCCAGGTCGGCACCGGAGAAGCCGGGCGTGCCGCGGGCCGCCGCGTCCAGGTCCACGTCGGGCGCGAGCTTCTTGCCCCGGGCGTGCACGGCCAGGATGGCCGCGCGTTCGGCCAGGTTGGGCAGCGGGATGGTGATCTGCCGGTCGAACCGGCCCGGCCGGAGCAGGGCCGGGTCGAGCACCTCGGGGCGGTTGGTCGCGGCCAGCACGACGATGCCCTGGGTCACGTCGAAGCCGTCCATCTCGGCCAGCAGCTGGTTGAGCGTCTGCTCCCGCTCGTCGTTGGAGACGAACGCGCCGGCCCCGGCGCGGCGCTGGCCGATCGCGTCGATCTCGTCCACGAAGATGATGGCGGGGGCCCGCTTGCGCGCCTCGGCGAACAGGTCGCGGACCCGGGCCGCGCCGACCCCGACGAACAGCTCCACGAAGCTGGACCCGGTGACCGAGATGAACGGCACCCCGGCCTCGCCGGCCACCGCCCGGGCCAGCAGCGTCTTGCCGGTGCCCGGCGGGCCAACCATCAGCACGCCGCGCGGGGCGACCGCGCCGAGCCGCTGGTAGCGGCCGGGGTTCTTCAGGAAGTCGACCACCTCGGAGATCTCCGCTTTGGCCGAGGTGTAGCCGGCCACGTCGGAGAACTTGGTGTCCGGCCGTTCGGCGTCGAACACCTTGGCCCGGGCCCGGCCGACACCCATGATCCCGCCCAGCGGGCCGGCCGCCGCGGCGCCCCGGTTCAGCCGCCGGAACAGCCAGAACACCAGGATGAACGGGAGCAGCAGGATCAGCCAGTAGAGGATCTCGGTGCCCAGCCCGCTGCTCGGCGGGGCCGCCTCGATCTGCACGTCGTTCTTCTGCAGCGTGGTTTCCAGCGGGGTGCCGGCGAACGGCAGCGGGACCACCGTGGTGTAGTCGCTACCGTTTTTCAGCGTGCCGGTGGCGGGCGCGGTGGACCCGGTGCTGTTGTCCAGCGTGAACGTCTTCACCTTGTGCGCGGTGACGTCGCTGAGGAACGCCGAGTAGGTCAGGTTGACCGGCGGCGAGCCCACCCGGGGCAGGAACAGGAACAGCACGACCGCGGCCAGCAGGGCCAGCGGCCACAGCCAGTGCCGCCAGGCGGGTGGCGGCGGTGGGGCCGTGGGGGCCGGCTTATCGCCCGGTGGCGGCGGCTGCGGCTGCTTGCTCATGGATCAATTCTTAACCCGCCCCGGTCAGCTTGCGCAGTCGGACCCGTTTAGGGCCGGTGCGCCCACTCTGGCCGGGATCCGCTCGCGTGGCACCGAGGTCTCGGCGGCCACGATCGAGGACCGGCTCAGCAGGAAGATGCCGGCCACGGCCAGCGCGCCGCCGCTGAGCTGTACCCCGAGCTGCCACGCCGAGCTGGCCAGCTGCTCACCGAACACGGTGGCCCCGATGACGACCGCGGTGATGGGGGACAGCGTCCCGATCACCGGCAGGCTGAGCGACAGCGCCCCGGAGCTGAACGCGCTCTGCCCGAGCAGCGCCCCGGTGATCCCGGCGGCCAGCAGCGCCCACGGCTCCCAGCTGGCCAGCACACCAAGCCCGTGCTGGGCCAGCACGTCCACGGTGGCCTTGGCCAGCGAGTCGAGCACGCCGTACATGGCGCCGGCCGCGACCGCGAACCAGATCACCCGGGCCTTGCCCTCGACCCGCAGCCCGGCCATCGCGGCCAGCCCGCTGAGCAGGGCCGCCCCGATGAACACCGGCGCCCACATGGCCAGGCCGGGCGCCGAGGTGCCACCGCTGGGGGTGGCGATGGCCAGGAAGATGGCGATGCCGCCCGCGACCGCGGCGGCGCCGAGCCCATCGCCGAGAGTCAGCCGGCGGCGCTGCCTGCGGGCGATCAGCGGCAGCACGAACAGCACGTCCAGCGAGGCCAGCGGCTGGACCAGGGCCAGCGGGCCGAACGCCAGCGCGAACCCCAGGATGAGGAAGGACAGCGCGTCCAGCCCGATGCCGGCCAGCCAGCGCGGCCGGCGGGCCAGGTCGAGGAGCAGCCGGAGCCGCAGCACCTCGTCCGCGCCGGACTCCCGGGCCACGGTCTGCTGCACCAGCGAGGCTTCGGCGAAGCAGAACGCAGCGGTCAGCGCAGCGACCACAGCTAGCGCAGTTGTCACCAGGCGTCCCCCATTCAGCTGGCTTGCCCAACTGGGGGAAACCTGAATCCTGGCCCAAAAAATCCCAGGATCCGGAAAAAACCGGAGGCGATCTCCGATCTAGCTACGGGGCTGGAACCAGCGGCCGGGGTCGCCGTCGGGCTCGTCCTGACCGCCCTGCCCGGAACGGTATCCCTGGCCGGTGCTGTACCCGTTGCCGCTGCCGTAGCCCTGGGCCTGGCCGTAGCGCGCGTCGTAGCCGGGCTGAGCGGCCTGCGGAGCGGGCGGCTGCGGCGCGTGCCGGTGGTGGCCGGAGATGCGGGCCATCAGGGCGGCGTCCTCGCGGATCTCCGCCTCGGTCGGCGACAGCGAGATCACCACCGTCAGGGTGAAGGCCAGCAGGCTGATGCCGATGATCAGCGGCAGCAGGAACGCCTGCGCGCTCACCCCACCCTGCATCCCGGCCAGCATCCCCGGGTTCTGGGTACCGTACACGTGCATCGCGGCCATGCCCGTGTAGTGCATGGCACTCACCGCCACGCCCATGATCAGCGACGCGACCAGCGTGGACCACACCGCTGTCAGCCGCAGCCCCGCCCACAGTGCGGCCGTGCCGGCTACCACGGCGATGACGATGGACAGCGCCACCACGGCGTTGTTGTAGTGGACGACGTCGGGCATCCGCATGGCCGCCATGCCGATGTAGTGCATGCTGGCCACGCCGAAACCGATGACGATGCCGCCGAGCAGCAGCGTGACCGGCCCAGTGCTGCCGAAGCCAACGATGAGCAGCCCGACACCCACCACGATCATGGCGATGACCATGGACAGGATGGTGACCGGCACGTTGTAGGTGATGGTCTGGCCCGGGATGGTGAAGCCGAGCATCGCGACAAAGTGCATGACCCAGATCCCGGTGGTCGCGATGGACACCGCGGCCAGCAGCAACCAGCGGGCCCGCTGCGCGCCCCGCATGGCGCGGGCCCGGGAGGTGCACCGCAGGCCCAGGAAGCAGCCCAGGCAGGACATGACGTAGCCGAGCACCGGCGTGACCGGACCGTAAGTCAAATCGTTAACGTGCACCATGATGTGCCGGACCCTCCCCTCCCCGGCCGGAGGGCATTCCCCCCGACCCACCCCGTAAGCACATATATGCTGGCAGACCGGACGATATCGATTGCAGCTTTTACTCAGATTCACGTCGGCTCAGATGTGCATGCCACCGTCCACCGACAGCGCCGCGCCGGTCACGAACGAGCTGTCCTGGCTGGCCAGGTACAGCACCGAGCGGGCGATCTCGTCGGCGCAGGCGTGCCGGGCCAGCGGGATCCGGGCCTCGAAGATGCGCGCCGCCACATCCGGCGGCGCACCCGTCGCCGACACTTCGATGTCCTGCTGGAACTGGGTGTCGGTGGGCCCCGGGTGCACCGTGTTCACCCGGATGCCGCGGCCGGCCATCTCCTTGGCCGCGGTCCGCATGAGACCGACCTGGGCGTGCTTGGCCGTCGCGTAGGCGCAGATCCCGGCGTCCGAGGTGAGGCCGACCACGCTGGAGTTGATGATCACGCTGCCGCCGTCGCGGAGCACCGGCAGCCCGTGCTTGAGCACGAAGAACGCCCCCAGCACATGCACCTCGAGTACCCGGCGGAACACGTCCGCCGGGTACTCGGCGATCGGCGCGATGTCGCCGCTGATGCCCGCGTTGCTGAACAGCACGTCGAGCGCGCCGAACCGGCTGACGGCCTGCTCGACCGCGTAGCTAACCTGGTCTTCCACCGTGACGTCGGTGACGCTGAAGTCGGCCACAGCCGGGCCCAGCTCGGCCACCGCGTCGGCCAGCCGGCTGCCCACCAGGCCCGCCAGGTGAACCCGGGCCCCTTCGGCGACGAACAGCCGGGCCGTGGCCAGCCCGATGCCGCTCTCACCGCCGGTGATCAGGGCCACCTTGTTGTCCAGCCGCGCCATGGTGGGCTCTCCTTTCAAGACCGGCTCACGCCGGCGGAACGTGCACGCTGACCACCGCCGACCGCCCGGCAGCGACCTGGCCCAGGGCCTCGCGGAGGGTTTCCGGCAGCCGCGCCGCCGACGTCACGGTGCGCGCGTACGCGCCGCCCGCGGCCGCCGCCACCTCGGCCAGGTCGGCCTCGGGCTGGAAGCTGGCCGCGAACCCGCCGCGGACCGCCTCCCCGTCCGGGTGCACCGCGGCGGCCGACAGGTACGGGGCCCGCCAGCCCTGGTTGTCAAAGATCACGGTCAGCGACGGGGCCTGGTACCGGCGGGCCAGCCACTGCGCCGAGGCCGGCACGCCGAACAGGTACGACCCGTCCCCGACCAGGCTGACCACGGTCCGGTCCGGGGCGGCCAGCTTGCTGCCCACGGCGGCGCCGCCGGCCCAGCCCAGCGACCCGCCACCGCTGCCAAACAGCCCGCCCGGCTGGCTGGACCGCAGGTGCTCGCTGACCGCCGGGAAGTTGGCCACCGCCTCGGTGAGCACCAGAGCGTCCGGGCCGATGGCCTCGCGGACGCAGGACACCAGGTACTCCGGCGTGATCACGTCGTCCGCCGCGGGCTGCTCCCGGGCCGCCCACTCGGCCCGCTGCGCGCGGTGAATGCCGCCCACCCGGCCGGCCCGCGCGGCCACCGCCGCCTGGCCCAGCCGTCCCCGCTCGGCCAGCCGCGCGGTGAGCTGCCGGACCGCGACCCCCATATCGGCCTGCGCGTACCGGGTGGCCGGGATGTACCACAGCGGCAGCTGGGTCTTGACCGGGTCGACATCCACCATGAAGATCCGCGCCGAGCTGGCCGGGCGGTTCTGCCCCGGGATCCACGGCACGTCGCTGCCCAGCACCAGGATCACGTCGGCCTGGGCCAGCACCGGTTCCTGCCCCGGCCGGTTCCAGTGGAAGCCCAGGTGCAGCGGGTGGCCGGCCGGGAAGTTCAGCCGGCTGGGCGCGGACTCGACCACCGCGATGGCGGCCAGCTCGCACAGCTCGACCAGGGCCGGCACGGCGGCCGGGTCGCGGCCCAGGTAGCTGGTCACCACCAGCGGGTCGCGGGCGTCCTCCAGCGCGGCCGCGATCTCGTCCACGACCTCCGGCACCAGCGCGGCCGGCGCCACCGGGGCCCACCAGTCGCCCGGCGCAGGCTGCGGCGGCAGCTCCTCTTCCATCACCTCACGCGCGGCCACCAGGTACACCGGGCCGGCCGGCTCGCTGCGGGCCAGCTGCACCGCCCGGTGCACCAGCTGCTTGATGTTGCGCCCGGTGCGGATCTCCTGGTCGTGCTTGACGTAGCCGCGCAGCATGCCGCGCTGGTCCACGGTGTCCTGCAGCCAGTGGATGTGCTCGGTCCGGGTTCCGCGCAGCTCCCCATCCTGGGTGACCGGGGACAGCCCCGCGAAGATGAGCACCGGCACCCGGCCGCGGGACGCGTTGTGCACCGCGCCGCCCAGGTTCTGCGTGCCCACGTCCGTGTGCACCAGCACCGCCTGCGGCTCGCCGCTGATCTGGGCGTAGCCGTGCGCGGCGCTCAGCGCCACGCTCTCGTGCGGGCACAGCACCAGCTCGGGGAACTGGTCCAGGGTGCCCAGCCGGGCCGCCTGGCTGTACGCCTCGATGAACCCGGTGTGGTCGCTGCCCAGGTTGGCGAACGCGTAGCGGATGCCCGCCTCGCGCAATGCCTCCAGGAAGGCTGTGCTGGCGGTGTACCGGGCATCGGTCATGGCTTCTCCTCGGCGGCCCGGGTCCGGTAGCCGACCGGGAGCAGTTCCCAGCCGCGGCGGGATGCCAGGCCCCACAGCCCGCCGGGCGCGGCCAGCACCACGACGATGGCCACCGCGCCGATGGCTACCAGGTACCACACCCCGTAGGCCGCGAACTTCTCTTGCACCGCGAAGAAGATGACCGCCCCGATGATCGGGCCCTCCATCGTGCCCAGCCCGCCGATGACCACCATGAACAGCATGTCCGCGCTGTAGTTGATGTTGAACACGGTGGCCGGGTCGATGTACAGCGTGCTGATGATGAGCATGCCGCCGACGGCGCCGAACCCGGCCGCCGCGATCAGGTAGGCCAGCCAGCGGGTCCGCGGCACCTCCACGCCCATCGCGGCCGCGGCCGCCTGGTCGTCGTGCACCGCCCGGCTGTCCAGCCCGAACCGGCTGCGCACCAGCAGGTACACGCCGGCCACGATGACCACCGTCAGGCCCAGCGCGGTCCAGTACGTGTCCGCGTTGCGCAGCACCGGCGCCATCCCGGATAGCTGCTGCAGCCCGACGCCGGTGCCGCCGCCCAGCCACAGCTGGTTGGTCACATACAGGAACAGGCACTCGGCCACCACCCAGGTAGCCACCGCGAAGTAGCCGCCGGCCAGCCGCCGGATCAGCGCGAAGATGGGCACGCCGGCCACCGCGCAGCCGGCCGCCCCGGCCACGATGGCCAGGAACGGGCTCAGCCCGGTCTTGCTGCTGACCAGCCACACCAGGTACGCGCCGATGCCCAGGTAGGCCTGCTGGCCGAACGAGACCATCCCGGCGTAGCCAGCCAGCAGGTTCCACAGCACGGCCATGCTCACCAGCAGGAACAGCGTGATCAGGGCCTGAGTGACCCCGGTGCCGGCCAGGTAGGGCAACGCCGCCAGCACGGCCACGGCCACCGCGGCGCTGGCCGTGGTCACGCTGGCGGGCCGGCTCCACCGGCGCACCGCCACGCTCTGGCCCAACCCGGCCCGGGTGCTTACGGGTGTCATCGCCTCTCCCTATCCGCCCACGGCCTGCGCGGTCCCGAACAGGCCCTGCGGCCGCACGGCCAGCACCACCAGGAACAGAAGCTGGGAGGCGAGCGTGGCGTACGGCACGCTGACCTGTGACACCACCACCTGGGTGACGCCGAGCAGCATGCCGCCGACCAGCGTCCCCCACAGCGAGCCAAGCCCGCCGATGATCACCGCCTCGAACGCGAAGATCAGCGTCAGCGCACCCAGGGCCGGGTACACCCCGGTGGTGACGGCGTTCAGCGTGCCGGCCAGCGCAGCGGCCGCGATCGCGAGCCCGGTCACCGACGCGAACAGCGGCCGGACCCGGATGCCCTGCAGCCGGGCGATGGCCAGGTCGTCCGAGGTGGCCCGGACCCGGCGGCCCCACCCGGTGCGCTGCAGCAGCAGGCTCAGCCCGCCGATCACCACCACGGCCAGGATCAGCTTGAGCAGGGCCAGCCAGGGCAGCACCAGGGCGCCCAGCCGGACCGCGGCCACGTCCAGGCTGCCCGCGGGCACGCCGCGGGTGTTGGCCGAGTAGATCTGCTGCAGCAGGTTCTGGATGATGACCGACAGGCCGAACGTGACCAGCAGCGGCGCGGTCGGCCCGCTGCGCAGCGCCCGGTCGAACAGGCTGAGCTGGAGCACCGCGCCGAACAGGAACGCCACCGGCACCATGATCAGCAAGGCCACCCACAGCGGCACCCCGAACGTGGCCATCACCGTGGTGGCCAGGTAGGTGCCGCACACGGCCAGGTCACCGTGGGCCAGGTTGACCAGGCGCATCACGCCGAACATGAGCGACAGGCCGACCGCGGTCAGCGCGTACGCGCCGCCCAGAAAGATGCCCTGCAGCACATCGTTGACCCAGGTCATGCCCGCACCGCCGGTCCGGTGCTGGGTGGCGCGGCCGGGGCGCCGAAGTAGGCCGCGATGAGCGCCGCCCGGTCCAGCGAGCCGCTCGCCCCGGACAGCACCACCCGCCCCTCCAGCAGGCACAGCGTCCGGGCGCTGGCCGCCAGCGCCCGGTCGATGTCCTGCTCGACCAGCAGGATGGACACGCCGGACGCCTGGATGGTGGGCAGCATCTGGTAGAAGCTGTCCACGATGGCCGGGGCCAGGCCCAGCGACACCTCGTCGAGCAGCAGCACCCGCGGGTTGGCGGCCAGCGCCCGGGCGATGGCCACCGCCTGCTGCTCACCGCCGGACAGCAGCCCGGCCCGGTGCGTGCGGCGCGCCGCCACCATCGGGAACAGCTCGTACAGCGCGTCCAGGGTCCACGGGCCGGCTTCTCGCCGGGCCGCCGGGACCAGGATGTTCTCCTCGGCCGACAGGCTGGGGAACAGCCGCCGTCCCTCCGGGACCAGCACCACCCCGGCCCGGGCCCGCTGGTAGCCGGGCTGGCTGGTCACGTCGGCCCCGGCCAGCGCGATCTGCCCGCGCCACGGCCGCAGCCCGCCGGCGATGGTCATCAGCAGCGTGCTCTTGCCCGCCCCGTTCGCGCCGACCAGCGCGACGGTCTCGCCTTCGGCCAGGTCCAGGCTCACCCCGAACAGCGCCTGGAAGTCCCGGTAGCCGGCGTCAAGCTGGTCCACCCGCAGCACGGTTTCCCTTTGAGCCTCCGGCGCGCTCGGGAGGCACCTCCTTCCCTCGTCGCTTGTTCGCTCGTTCCTCGCTCCGCGCTCCTCAGTCCAGTCGGCGCCGCGCGCCTTTGGCTCGGTCATCCGGCGGTCCCCCCGAGGTAGGCGCGCTGCACCTGCTGGTCGCGCAGCATGTCCTGGGGCGTGCCGTCGAACAGCAGCCGGCCGTCGGCCAGGCACACCACCCGCTGCACCACCTGGGTCAGCGCGCGCATGATGTGCTCCACCCAGACGATCGTGGTGCCCGCCGCGTGCACCTCCCGGATGGTGCCGATCAGCGCGTCGGTCTCCGGCTCGGTCAGGCCGCCGGCGATCTCGTCCAGCAGCAGCACGGACGGCTGGGTAGCCAGCGCACGGGCGAGTTCCAGGCGCTTGCGTTCGAGCAAAGTAAGCCGGTGGGCCGCGACGTCAGCCTTGGCCGCGAGCCCAGCCCGGCGCAGCGCGTTCCAGGCGGCCTGGTAGGCCGCCTGGCGGCGGAGGCCCGCCCCGCGCGCGGCGGCCACCAGGGCGTTCTCGAACACGGTCATCGACGCGAACGGCCGCGGCACCTGGTAGGTGCGGCCCAGCCCGAGCCGGGTCCGGTGCGCCGCCGAGGCCGTGGTGACGTCCTGGCCGGCCAGCTGGACCTGGCCGCCGGTGGGCCGCCGCCCGCCGGCCACGATGTCCAGCAGCGTGGTCTTGCCAGCCCCGTTCGGCCCGACCACGCCCAGCGCCTGGCCCGGCGGCACGGCCACGGTGATCCCGTTCAGCACGGTCAGCGCGCCGAACTGCTGCCGCACGTCCTCGATCCGCAGCTGGGTCACAGCGATTGCAGCTTGGCCGTGACCGGCACCGAGGGGTCCGCCGCGTTGTTGACGATGACCAGGTCGTACATGAACTTGGGGTCCTTGCTGGTCTGCCACTGCGCCATGTAGTCGGGGTGGGTGGCCACGTTCTTCACCGGCCCGTTGCTGAAGTCGTACTTCCCGGTGATCACTTCGCCGCTGGACTTGCCGATGGCGGCGGCCACCGCCGCGGCGTCGTGCGGGTCACCGGCCGCCTTGAGCGCGTGCGCGGCGATCTCGAACACCGCGTAGTTGAACGACATCGGCTGCTGCCACTGCTGGCCGGTGGCCGCCTGGAACTCGGCCGCGTACTGTGCCGAGGTCATCCCGGTGAGCGAGGACTTCCACGGCGTGGTCGGCGTCCACCACGCGTCGGTGACCAGGTTCTTGCCCAGCGGCCCGAGCGCGTTGACCACGCTGGGGAACAGGATGGCCTTGGCGATCGCGGCGATCCGCGGCTGGTAGCCGATCTGATTGCACTGCTTCCAGAACGTCAGGAAGTCCGGCGGCAGCGGGCAGCCGGTGACGATCTCGCAGTTCTGCGCCTTGAACTTGTTGATGATCGAGGTGAAGTCGGTGGTGCCGTCCGAGTACGGGCCCGGGTCGTAGACCTTGAACCCCTCCTTGGGCAGCTGCTTGGTGAACGCGCCGCGGAACGCCTGGCCGTCCGCGTCGCTCGGCCACAGCCCGCCGACCTTGTGGTTGTTCGGGGTCAGCTTCCAGCCGGGGCCCTGCGCGGCCAGTTCGTCCTCCAGACCGATGAAGTACAAGTAGGTGTATTTGAATGAGCTGGAGGTGGCCGCGCTGCTGCCGATCTTGCCGCCGCGGCCGAGGAACCAGGACTGCCACGGCACGATCGTGCCGATGCACGGCACGTGGGCCGCCTCGCACTGGTCGGACACCGGGTTCACCGTCTCCGGGGCCGACGTGGTCAGCATGATGTCCACGTTGTTCTGGGTGATCAGCTGCTGGGCGACCTGGGCGGCCCGGGAGT
Organism: Streptosporangiaceae bacterium; assembly: GCA_036567525.1. Classification (GTDB taxonomy): domain Bacteria; phylum Actinomycetota; class Actinomycetes; order Streptosporangiales; family Streptosporangiaceae; genus RYN-230. The sequence goes on from DATCUG010000220.1 coordinate 11,605, forward strand.
CGCTGGACTGGCTGTCCGCCGTGACGATCTCGACGTGGTACTTCTTCCCGCTGATGGTCAGGCCCTTGGCGAACGCCTCGCGCACCTTCTTCAGCACGAAGGGGTTGGCGCTGGCGAACGCCGCGTCCGGCCCGGTCATCGGGCTGACGAAGCCAATCTTGATGGTGCCGGTGGCTGAGCTCGTGGAGCCTTTGAGGCCGCTGCTGCAGCCGGTAACCAGGCCAGCGCCGGCCAGGCCGGCCAGCCCGACGAAGGCACGGCGGCTGAGCGCGGGACTCGCCTGCGCCGTGGCCCGCCGCGTGTTGTCATCGCGGAGACTCACTGGGTTAACCTCCTGTGCGCCATTGCCTGGTAAGCAGCATCGGCGCACCGGGAGGCCCGGTCGTTGTCGCAGAGCGCCCGGCTATTGGCGCACAGCGCACTGTGCTAGTCGGGGGGACGACCCCCCGCACCCCCCGATCGCCGCTTCGCGGCGAGCGGCGGCACGCCGCCGCGACGATAGGCACCGGGTGGCTCGCCGTAGCAGGCCTTGAAGATCTTGCTGAAGTGAGCCGGGTCGTCGAAGCCCCAGCGCCGGGCGATGGCGTGCACCCCGCGCTGGGCCAGCGCCGGGTCGGCCAGGTCGCGGCGGCAGTTGGCCAGCCGCCGCTCGCGCACCCAGCGGGCCACCGAGGTGCCCTGGTCATGGAACAGCTTGTGCAGGTAGCGCACGGAGACGTGGTTGGCCCGGGCGATCGTGTCCGGGTCCAGGTCCGGGTCGGCCAGGTGCGCGTCGATCCAGCTATGCACGTTGAGCAGCAGGGAGCGGCGCAGCGCGGCCGGGTCGGCCGGCGTCACCCCGGCCCGCTCGCCGAACAGGGTGGCCAGCAGGTCGAGCACGTTGTCGGCCAGCCGCGAGTTCACCGGCTCGCCCGGCTGCTCCAGGTTGGCGACCAGCCGGCGCAGGAACGGGGCCACCAGCGACCCGGTGTTCTGCGCGCTGGACACCGGCGTGACCAGCACCTCCTCGACCGCGGCCGGGGGGAGCCGGAGCCGGTCGCACGGGAACATCAGGAAGGACATCTCGTGCGGCTCGTCGAACACCATCGTGTACGGGCGGCGGCAGTCGTAGATAGCCAGGTCACCGGGCTGCAGCAGGGCCTGGCGGCCCTCCTGGGCGAGCTTGCACGAGCCGTTGGTGAGCAGGCCCACCTTGTAGTACCCAGCGTCCCGGAGCGCGATCATGCGCCGGGTCCGCGAGGCCAGGTGCGGGTACGCGGCCACCCGGGACACCAGCAGGTCACCGAGTTCCCAGTGCGCCACCTCGCCACGGAACGGCTCCCGGCTGACCGGCGCGCATTCCAGCGGGACGAAGGTGGCCGAGATCCAGTGCCGCCACTGGGCGAACCGGTCAGCCTGGGTTACGTCATCGGTACGCAGAACCTCAGCCATGGCCACCTCAACATCCCAGGGTCCTCTGGCTCATGACAACATGTGAACGGATGTACGTAACGCGCACGATACCGGACGGACACCTGGGCGAGCGGTATCAATCTGGTCGCGGCCCGCGGTGGAGGAGGAGCGGTCAGGCCAGGGACGCCTCCAGGGTGATCTCCGGGACGCCGGCTAGCGCGCGGCTCACCGGGCAGTTCTTCTTGGCGTCCTCGGCGAACGTGGCGAACGCGGCCGCGTCGAGGCCGGGCACCCGCCCGGTGCTGACCAGAGCGATCTTCGTGATCGTCGGCACCCCGTCCACCATCCGCAGCGTCACCGTGGCGTCCGTCTGCACCGACTCCGGCGGCGTGCCCGCCTGGGCCAGCGCATTGGACAGCGCCATCGAGAAGCACGACGCGTGGGCCGCGGCGATCAGCTGCTCGGGATTGGAGCCGGGACCGTCCTCGAACCGGGACTTAAACGTGTACCCGCCGCTGATGGTGTCCCCCGCGGTGAACGTGCCGGCCCCGCTGGCCAGGTCACCCTTCCACTCCGCGCGTCCCTTGGCAGGCATGCTGTCTCCCTTCGGTCGGGTCGTGCTGGTCGGTCGTGCTGGTCGGTCGTGCTCAGTCAAGCGCATAGACGCGGCGCGCGTTGCCGCCACCGATCATGGCCGCGATGCGCAGCGCCTCGGCCTCGGTCCACTCGCCCTCGGCCACGAACCCGCCCAGCACCTGGGCGGTGGCCCGGCGCCACTGCAGCGCGCCCAGGTAGTGCAGTTCGGCCGGCCCCCAGGCGTCGGAGGAGAACAGCACCTTGCCGAACGGGGCCAGCTCCAGCGACTCGGCCACCACCGCGGCCGCCCGCGCGCCCAGGTAGTTGGCGGCCAGCCCGACGTCCAGGTACACGTGCGGGTACGCCATGGCCAGGTAGCCGGCCCCGCGGTGGAACGGGTAGCAGTGCAGCAGCATGATCGGCACGCCGCTGGGCTCGGCCCGCTCGATGAAGCCGCGCAGCAGCAGCGGGTCACACCGGCGCAGGTCCGCGTCCGGGTCGCCGAAGCCGGTGTGCAGCTGCAGCGGCAGCCCGTGCGACAGCCCGGCCCACAGCAGGTGCCGGAGCAGCACCGGGTCGGCCACCCGGAGCTGGCCGGTCACCTCGATCTGGTGCAGCCAGCGGCCGGCCGCCGCGGTCACCTCGACCCGGGCCGGCGGCACCGGGTCGAAGTCGAGGCCGTACCGGTAGCCGACGATGCTCTTCAGCCCGACCGCGCCCGGCACCTGCTCGGCCAGCGCCTCGGCGAACCGGCCGGCGAACCCGGCCGCCGTGCCGTCCCCGGCCAGCACCGCCTGCTCGGCCACCGTCTCCAGCCGGACGATCTCGTCCACCCCGGCACCAGCCGCGCTGGCCAGGGCGTCCAGGCCGAGCATCCCGTCCCGCAGGTACCCGGTGTCCACCAGGAAGTGACTGATCCCGCTGGCCTGCAGCAGCCGCCGGGTCACCTCGGCGCCGCCCAGCGCGGCCCGCTGGGCCAGGTAGGCGGCGGGCTCAGCCAGCGGCTCCAGGCCGAGCACCGGCGCGCACCAGCGCCGGATAGACAGGCCGAGCTGGGAGTCGAACGGGGTCATCCCGGGCGGCACCGGCCGGTCCGACTCGGTGATCAGCTCCTCGAAACCGGCCGCGTCCAGCTCGCTGGCCAGCGCCGGGTGCACATGGTGGTCGATCAGGGCCAGGGCGCCGATCCCAGCCGCCAGTCCCGGCGGCGCTGTGCTTACTCCCTGGGCCAGGGTGTCCTGCTCAGCCTGCGGCATGATCTAGGGGTAGCACGGCTCGTTGACACTGCCCAGCCCGGTCCCCTAGATTCGCAATGTTCGAGTTCAGAACCGATGTTCGTTAAGCGAACAGGGCTTTCGTTGGCCGCGCGTGCGGCGATCAAGGAGCATTCCGGTGGCTTTTCTCGATGAGGCGACGTGGCGCGGCCAGGTATACAGCGGTGGCTGGACGGCCGCGGCCGGTGGTGCGGCGGCGGTCAGCGAGCCTGCCACCGGCAGCGAGCTGGGCCGGGTCGGCATCGGCTCACCCGCGGACATCTCGGCGGCGGCCACGGCCGCCGCGGCCGCCCAGCCGGCCTGGGCGGCGACGCCGCACACCGAGCGGGCAGCCATCTTGCGCCGGGCCGGTGACATCTGGCGCGAGCACGCGGCCGAGATCGAGCAGTGGAGCATCCGCGAGGGCGGGAAGATCGGCCCGGCCGCGCAGTTCGAGACGCACGTGGCCACCGAGGAGATCTACGAGGCGGCCACCTTGTGCTCGCGGCCCTACGGTGAGCTGCTCCCGTCCGAGGCGCCCCACCTGAGCTGGGCCGAGCGGGTGCCGGCCGGGGTGGTCGGGGTGATCTCCCCGTTCAACTTCCCGCAGATCCTGGCCATCCGCTCGGTGGCGCCGGCGCTGGCCCTGGGCAACGCGGTGGTGCTCAAGCCCGACCCGCGCACCGCGGTGTGCGGCGGGGTGGTGCTGGCCCGGGTGTTCGAGGAGGCTGGCCTGCCCGCCGGGCTGCTGCACGTGCTGCCGGGCGGCCCGGACGCGGGCGAGGCGCTGATCACCGACCCGGTGGTGCGGATCATCTCGTTCACCGGGTCGACCGCGGTCGGCCGGCACGTCGGCGCGCTGGCCGCCCAGCACCTCAAGCGGGTGCACCTGGAACTGGGCGGCAACTCGGCGCTGATCGTGCTGGACGACGCGGACGTGCCGGGCGCGGCGTCGGCCGGGGCGTGGGGCTCGTTCCTCCACCAGGGCCAGATCTGCATGACCACCGGGCGGCACCTGGTGCACGAGGCGGTCTACGACGACTACGTGGCCGCGCTGGCCGAGAAGGCCAGCCACCTGCCGGTCGGCGACCCGGCCAGCGGCCAGGTGGCGCTCGGCCCGATCATCGACGCACGGCAGCGGGACAAGGTGCACGCCCTGGTCACCGGCAGCGTGGACGCCGGGGCCAAGCTGGCTGCGGGCGGCACGTACGAGGGGCTGTTCTATCAGCCGACCGTGCTGGCCGACGTGGCCCCGGCCATGCCCGCCTACGCCAGCGAGGTATTCGGCCCGGTCGCCCCGGTGCTCCGGTTCTCCACCGCCGAGGAGGCGGCCAAGCTGGCCGCCGACACCGAGTACGGGCTGTCCCTGGGCATCCTGACCCGGGACCCGCTGCGTGGCCTGGAGCTGGCCAGGCAGATCCCGACCGGCATCGTGCACATCAACGACCAGACCGTGGACGACGCGCCGAACACCCCGTTCGGCGGCATCGCCGCCTCCGGCACCGGGGCCCGCTTCGGCGGCACCGCCAACCTGGACGCGTTCACCGAGACCCGCTGGGTCACCATGCGCAGCGAGATCGCTCCCTACCCGTTCTGATGAGCACACTCGGCTTCTGATGAGCACACTGGGTTTTAATGAGCACACGGGGCACTGACCGCACTCAGGTAGGCATCATCGGCGCCGGCCCGGCCGGGCTGCTGCTGTCCCATCTGCTCGCGCTGCGCGGCATCGACACCGTGCTGGTGGAGGACCGCAGCCGCAGCTACTGCGAGGCGCGGCAGCGGGCCGGCCTGCTCGAGGACGGCAGCGTGGCGCTGCTCCGCCAGGCCGGCCTGGCCAGCCGGCTGGACCGGGAGGGTCTCGAGCACGACGGCATCTACCTGCAGTTCGGCGGGCGGCGGCAGCACATCGACTTCCGCGAGCTGACCGGCCGGACCGTCACCGTGTACGCGCAGACCGAGATCGTCAAGGACCTGATCGCGGCCCGGCTGGCGGCCGGGGCCCACCTCGAGTTCGAGGTGTCCGGCACCGAGGTGGCGGAGCTGGACTCCGACCGCCCGGTGCTCCGCTACACCAGCGCGGACGGCCGCCGGCACGAGGTGCGCTGCGACGTGATCGCGGGCTGCGACGGGTTCCACGGCATCAGCCGGCCCGCCATCCCGGCCGGCCAGCTGACCACCTGGCAGCGCGACTACCCGTATGCCTGGCTGGGCGTGCTGGCCGAGGTCCCGCCGTCCACCGACGAGCTCATCTATGCCCACCATCCGCGCGGGTTCGCCCTGCACAGCCTGCGCAGCCCGCAGGTCAGCCGGCTCTACCTGCAGGTCCCGGTGGATGAGGACATCGAAAACTGGCCCGACGACCGGATCTGGGCTGAGCTGCAGACCCGGTTCGCGCTGCCCGGCTGGGAGCTCAAGGAAGGCCCCATCCTGGACAAGGCGGTCACCCCGATGCGCAGCTTCGTGGCCGCGCCGATGCGCTACGGGCGGCTGTTCCTGGCCGGCGACGCGGCGCACATCGTGCCGCCCACCGGCGCCAAGGGCCTCAACCTGGCGCTGACCGACGTCGCCGTGCTGGCCGACGCGCTGGAGGCGATGCTGAACCACGGCGACCCGGCACTGGCCGACGGCTACTCGGCGAACAGCCTGGACCGGGTGTGGCGGCGCACCCACTTCTCCTGGTGGATGACGACCATGCTGCACACCGCGCCCAGCGGCGACCCGATGGAAACCGAGCTCCAGCTGGCCCAGCTCCGCTACGTCACCACGTCGCGGGCGGCCGCCACCACGCTGGCCGAGAACTACACCGGCTACCCGGACAACACGGGTTACCGGCCAGGCTGAGGCCGCCGCCGATTGGGTCCGGGGGTCGTCCCCCCGGGCTAACCAGTGCGCTTGCGGGCGTACAGCGAGTCGTGCCAGCCGTGCTTGAGCACCAGCACGAAGTTGTCGTGGAAGTAGGTGCGCAGCGCCGGGTACCAGGCCACCCGGCGGTAGGCGTTGTAGGACAGCCAGACGAACTTGGCCCGCTGGAACTCGTCCCGCCACAGCGCCTGCACCTCGGGCACGTTGCCCGCGCCGGTGGACGGCTTGAGCCCGTTGGAGAAGCCCAGGTCGCTGCCCAGGCCATCGAGCATGTGCGGGCAGTTGGCCTGGGCCGGGCTGAACCGGTTGGCCATCAGCAGGTAGGACGCCTGGTCGGTGGCGACGCAGGCGCCCTTCGGGATGATCCGCTGGACCTGGGCCGGGACCGGGCCGAGCGGCAGCCGCAGGTGCGATTCGAAACTGCCCTGGGCCAGGGCCAGCAGCACGATGACCAGCCCGCCCAGCGCCGCGGCCGGCTTCCACAGCTCGGCGGCCTGGCGCTCCGGCAGCCAGGACCGGCCGGTGCTCAGCACGTCCAGCAGCCGGCTCAGCGGCAGCGCGATGGACATCGCGAAGAACGGCGCCAGGAACGCGGCGAAGTGATAGTGGAACTGGTCCGGCCAGAGGAACATGACCACCACCACAGCCGTGGTGACCAGCGCGAACCAGTCGAGCTGCGGCGGCGGGCGGTGGCTGAGCAGCCAGGCCGCGGTGATCACTACCGCGACGGCCACGATGAGCAGCGCGGTCAGCAGTTCGATCACTGTCCGCGGGTGCGCCCCGAGGTGCAGGTTGAGGACGCCGATCATGTTGCTCAGCCGGGCCCCCAGCGGGACCCGGGTCGAGCCGGCCCGCGGCGCCACCTGGGCCACGTACAGGCTCTGGTAGAAGCGCTTGGGCGCCAGCGCGACGAACGGCAGGCAGGGCACCAGGAAACCGGCCGCGACGCCGCCCGCGAACACGGCCAGCCGCCGGATCCTCGGCTGGGACAGCAGGAACATGCAAGCCAGCACCACGACCGGGAAGATGGCCCAGACCTCGATGCAGCCCGCAAAGCCGAACGACACGCCACCCCAGAAAAGCCGCTTGCGGCTACTGGTGAACTGGTCCCGGTCGAACAGGGCCAGCGCGCCGAGCAGGCAGAACAGCACCAGCCACGGCTCGACCAGGATGGTCCGCGCGGTGGACACGCTGTCCGGGTAGACCGCGATGATCCCGCAGGTCACGATCACCGCGAGCAGGCCGCGGTGCCGGACCAGCAGGCCGGCCAGCAGCACCCCGGCCGTGCTGGCCAGCGTGGTCAGCACCCGGCCGGTGGCCATCGCCGCCGCGGTGCCGGTGATCTTGGACAGCAGCGCCGCGGGCACCATGAGCAGGGTGATCCCGGGCGGCTGGACCAGGACGAACTCCTTGTACGGCAGCAGCCCGTGGATCAGCATGACCGAGCTGCCGAAGTACGGGCCGTCGTCGTACTCGGTCACCCCGAGCAGATAGCCGGGGCGGCTGAGCAGGAAAAGCCGCAGCGCCAGGGCGAGCAGGGTGCACACCGCGATGGCCAGGTTGATCGGCGCCAGCCAGCCGCCCCGGCTTCCTGGTGGTACCGCCGCGTCGCTCGGTGACCTTCCGGGCGCCCCGTCAGGGACCGGCCTGGCAATCGTTCCGCTCACAGCTGGTTTGCTCCCTCAGCCCTTCTCGCCGGTACCTACCGCGCGACGCCGCCGCGCAGCACCCCATCAATGACCAAACTGCAAGTGATGAAACGCACTGGAATTGTGAAGCGCACAGGGCTGTGCACTGCAGGGGCCGAGATTGGATGCCCCCAGCGAGACTCAGCGTGCGCGGAGTGGCCACCCTGGGCGACCGCCACCAGATGTTACCGGATGACAAAGCCGCGCAAGGGCGCTGCTAAACCTTTCATATCGTGCCCATCACTGGTAGTCCGGGCTTTTCTCGCTAACCCGGGCAGCCCGCCCGGATGCCGCCAGGCCGCCCGTGGATGTCCCGGGCCGGGCCGGAACCCACTGCTCACACGCTGATCAGCGGGAATTCACGGCCCTGGCCAGCGGTCCCGCCCGGGCCGCCCAGGCCCCCGGCCGGGCCGCCCGTCGTGGCGGTTTAGTGAAGTTTGCGTAACAACCCGCCGGGCGTGCATCCCGGGCGTGCCGCCCGCGCCCTTCCCATGCTGGCCCCGGGCGGGGGCACCGCGCGATGGGGCGGCAC
>DATCUG010000221.1:0-10514 GCA_036567525.1 Streptosporangiaceae bacterium
AGGCCGCGTTGAGCCGCCCGCCGGTAAACCACTTCCAGAACGGCGGGTTACCCGAATCCAGGACCGTGTCCCATTTCTTGTCCCAGGACAGCAGGTCGGCATATTCGGTAAAGCAGTCCGGGAAGTTCTTCTCGTCGAACCGGTCGAAGATGGCCGGGTCGTTCGCGTTGGCCTGCTCGACGAACGACTCTGGCGGGTAGATGTACTCTTCCTCCCGCCAGTGCACGGCAATCTGATGCTCGGAAACCTGCTCGTGCTGACTTTCCGACATGTACTCGGTCCTCCTATGGAGTGGATGAGCTGAATTCAGCCAGGCCCCCGGGCTGCCGGAGAATCGCCAGGCCAGCCCGGCGCGACGCGGCGGGCAGCGCCGTAACCTTCCCCGTCAGGGCGCGCCGGATCATCCTCCCCGTCCGGCTGCCTGTCCCTGCGGCAGCGGCCAGCCAGCAGCGCACCCGGGGGGCAGTTGCGGTCCCAGCCGCCGCCCCCGCCGCGGACCGCCCGCTGACCACGGTGTCATGACGTCCTCACACGCTGGGGAAACGGTTTCATGCTAACGCTAAGCAGACGGCGCGGACTAGGGCAGATCGGCCGCGGCTTGATCATCACGGCGGCGCCCCCAGTTGACACCACCGGGCGCAGCGGTATCTTGCTGCAGTCCAGCACCGGCTGGCCGTCGGGGTGGCCAGGCGATCCAGCGGGGGAGTTGGCACGGGAGGGGCCTGGGCGCCCAGTAGACAACGGTGCGCGTCTCGCAGCCAGTGCGATGTGTTCCGGTCCGAAGGGAAGGCCCGGGCCCGCTTCCGATAGCGGCGGCGGCGGAAAGCGCCGCGCCTTTCCCAACGGCGGTCCAAATTTCCGTTGGGCAAGCTGCGCACGGGCACCGGGGCGGCCGGCGCAGGGTAGCCTACGTGGGATCACCGGCCCGAGTGGCCGCCCGCGGCGGCAGACAGGGGAAGGCAGGCAGAGTTGGCTGGTAAGGACACGACCAGGACTCCTGTCGGCCGGGTGGCCGTCATCATGCCCACCTACAACGAGCGGGAGAACCTGGAGGCCATGGCAGGCCGGGTCCGGACCGCGGTCCCGGACGCCGACCTGCTGGTGGTCGATGACAACAGCCCGGACGGCACCGGTGAGCTGGCCGACAAGCTAGCCGCCAGGGACAGCCACATCCAGGTGCTGCACCGGCCAGGCAAGGGCGGCCTGGGCGCGGCCTACCTCGCCGGCTTCGGCTGGGCGCTGGACCAGGGCTATGACGCCGTAGTCGAAATGGACGCGGACGGCTCGCACCAGCCCGAGCAGCTGCCGGATCTGTTGGCCGCGCTCGGCCAGGCCGACCTGGCCATCGGGTCGCGGTACGTGCCCGGCGGCCGGGTGGTCAACTGGCCGAAGTCGCGGGAGGTCCTGTCCCGCGGGGCCAACACCTACGTCCGGATGATGGTGGGCATCGGGGTCAGGGACGCTACCGCCGGGTACCGGGCCTACCGGGCGGCCACCCTGCGCGCCTTCGACCTGCACCAGGTGGAATCCCAGGGTTACTGCTTCCAGGTCGACCTGACGCTGCGGGCGCTGCACGCGGGGCTGACCGTGGTCGAGGTGCCGATCACGTTCGTGGAGCGCGAGCACGGGGCCAGCAAGATGAGCCGGGCCGTCATCCTGGAAGCGCTGTGGATGGTCGCCCGCTGGGGATTGCGCGACCGGCTGGCCGCTGCCCGCGGACGTGGTAAGCGCCCGACAGGCTGACCGTCTGCCGGGCGCTCACGAAGCGGTGCGGGCTGGCTAGGCGCTCTTCCGCTGCCGGGTGACCTTGCCCGGGGTGTCCTGGCCGCGCTGGCTGCGGATCAGCGCCAGCCGCTCGGCCAGCACCTCCTCCAGGTCGGCAATGGACCGGCGCTCCCGGAGCATGTCCCAGTGGCTGCGCGGCGGCTTGGCCTTGCGCGGAGTGGACAGGTCCCCGGTGCTCGTGAACGCGGTCACCCCGCACACCCGGCACTCCCAAGTAGCCGGAACTTCCGCCTCCGCCGCGAACGGGACGGTAAAGTGGTGACCCTTGGGGCAGTCGAAAGCGATCTCCTGGCGAGGTGCCAGATCGGTGTTACGGTCGTTCTCGTAGCTCGTTGCCCCGAGCCGGGTCCCGCGAAGTGCGCGTTCGGCCATTAGTCGCTGCCTCCCAGGCGCTCTGCCAGCTTTCTTGATTAACGCCGAGTACCCGGTCAAGATTCCCGCTTGTGCCCGATTCCAACCGTGCGGGTCTAGCTGGGCCGGGGATGCCACTCGCCGCGGCTGATCAGGAGGTCACGCAGCGCGACGGTCTGGTCGGTCATGATGCCGTCCACCCCGTTGTCGAGCAGCCTGCGCATCACCGCGGGTGAGTTGACCGTCCAGGCGTGCACGTGCAGGCCCAGCGCATGGGCCCGGCGGACGAACGCGGGGGTGGCCACCGTGGCCGGTACCTGGGCACACCGGACGCCGGTCTGGGCCAGCCGGTCGGCCAGGGCCAGGTGCGGGCCGCGTGGGGCTTGGGCCGGGCCGCGCTGGTCGCGTGGGCCGCGCGCGCCGCGCGGGCCGCCGAACCGGACCATCGAGATGCCGAACGGGGACGCGGCCATGCAGACCGGGCGGTCCAGCACCTGCCGCGCGGTGCGCAGCCGGCTGGCCGAGAACGAGGTCACGCACACCCGGTCCCAGGATCCGGTGCGGCGCAGCACGGCGGCCAGCGGCTCGATCACCGGGGCGTCCTTCAGGTCGATGTTGAACCGCACGTCAGGCCACGCGGCCAGCAGGTCATCCAGCCGCGGGATGGGCTCGGTGCCGCCGATCCGGGCCTGCGCCACGGCCCGGTAGGGCAGCCGGGCGATCCGCCCGGTCCGGTCGGTCAGCCGGCCCAGCGTCCGGTCGTGGAACGCGATCAGCACCCCGTCCGCGGTGGCCTGCAGGTCGGTCTCCAGGTACCAGTAGCCCAGCCCGACCGCATGCTCGAAGGCCGGCCAGGAGTTCTCCGGCCCGTGCGCGGCGCCGCCGCGGTGCGCGAACGCCACCGGCCTGGGATGGTCAAGGAATGCGGTCGGCATGTAAGCGAGTATGCCTGGTCAGGGCCGGTCCCACTCGCGGCGGCGGGCTTCCGCCAGGGCGATGGCCGCCGCCGCGGATACGTTCAGTGACCCGACCCGGCCGACCAGCGGGATGTAGGCGACGCTGTCGGCCACCGCCAGCAGCGCGGGCGAGCAGCCGTGATCCTCGTTGCCCAGGGCCAGGCAGACATCGCCGGCCAGCGCGGCCTCGTGCAGCGGGTCGGCCCCGGCGGCCAGCTCGATCGCGACCACCCGCAGGCCGGCCTGGCTGGCCGCCTTGGCCGCGGCCACCGGGTCGGGCTCGCGGTCCCAGCTGAGCAGCCGCTGGGTGCCGAGCGCGGTCTTGCCCGCCGACGGGTGGTCCAGCGGCGCGGAGTTCCCGCACAGCCAGATGTGCTCCACCCCGAACGCGGCCGCCGAGCGCACGATCATGCCCACGTTGTAGGGCTGGGTCACCGAGTCCAGCAGCACGGCCAGCCGGCCCTCGGTGGCCCGGCGCCAGGACCGGTTCAGCCGCTTGACGTCGGTCGGCCGCAGCTGCTTGCGGGCCGGCGGCGCGGAGTTTGCGGCAGAGTCCGGCCCGGTCATGCCGCGGTCACCGCCAGCACCCGGTAGCCGGCCCGGGACGCGATCCGGGTGGCCGGCCAGCCCTGCTCACCCAGCCAGCGGTGCAGTGAGTCGGCGCCCAGGTTGCGCTGCACGACCAGGTAGGCGTGACCGTCCGGGTCCAGCCGGCCGAGCCAGCTGGCCAGCAGGCCGTGCAGCGCGGCCTTGCCGATCCGGATCGGCGGGTTCGACCAGATGGCGGCGAAGCCGGCCGGCAGGGCCGGATCGTCCGGCGGCACGCAGCGCACGTTGGCCAGGCCGGCCCGGGCCGCGTTGCCCGCGCACAGCTCCAGGGCCCGGGTGTTGACGTCCACCGCCCACACCGTGGCGCCGGGCGCCCGGGCCGCCATGGCCAGCGCGATCGGGCCGTACCCGGTGCCCAGGTCGAGCAGCTGGCCGGTGGCCGGTGGCGGCGGCACGGTGTCCAGCAGCACCCGGGTGCCCGGGTCCAGCCGGCTGGCCGAGAACACGCCGGCGTCGGTGGCGCACTCGAAGTGCCGGTCGCCCAGCACCACCTGGACCGTGCCCGGCCGGTGCGCGGCCGCCGGCTCCTCGGTGAAGTAATGCTGCCCCACCTGCTACCGGGCCGCCGGGGGGGTGCTGACCGGGCCGCTGGCGGCCTGGTGCTCCGCCGCGGCCAGCGCCGGGTCGATGTACCGGTGGCTGAGCCAGCGCTCGACCACGAACGTGAGCACCGGGATCGTGCCGGCCAGCAGGACCAGCACGGTCGGGCCGATGGCCAGCCGCAGCCGCCGGGTCAGCAGGTAAGCGGCGATGATGTAGATGATGTACAGGATCCCGTGCAGCGTGCCCACGTCGTTGACGATGACCGTGTTGTTGTCGATCACCTGGAGCGGGATGCCGACGAAGCACAGGATGATCAGCACCACGCCGGTGATGTACGCCATCACCCGGTAGCGGAGCACGGCTGCGCGCACCGGTCTTGCCTCCTCGATCTGTTACTACGGAGTGTAGGACCCTCAGCGGAACCCGTGCCACCGGCCGTGGCCCCTGGCCTCGCTGGTCAGCCGGGCCAGGTAGGCGTTGTAGGCGGCCAGTTCCTCGTCCTCCGGCTCGTCCCCGCTGTCCGCCGCGGCCGCGCTGGGCACCTGCCCGGGTGCCGAGGCGGGCAGTTCGACGCGGGCGGCCGGGGTGCCGCCCGGCGCGGGCGGGTGGAACTCGTCCCGGATCGTCTTGGCCCAGAAGACGATGGCGAAGCCGGCGAAGATCGGCCATTCGAACGTGTACGCCCAGCTCAGCGAGTTGCCGGCCTCGGCGCGGTGCAGCTGCCAGTTGCCCAGGGCCAGCATGCCGAACACGGACGCGACCATCAGCGCGTGCCAGCCAAGCCACCGTGGCTTGATCAGGAAACGCCAGCTCGGGGCCGGGGAATCGCCGGACATGCCAAAAGTGTAGTCCGCGCCGCGGGTCCCGCTCCCGCCCAGCCAGGACAGCGGGAAGGGGGAAGTGCGGGGGTGGCGGTTACCGCGAGTCAGTGCGGGGGCTCCCGGGCCGCTCAGTGATAATCGTGGCATGTCCTTCACGGATCTACTGCGCGGCCGGGCCGGGCTGGCCGGCCGGCTGCCGGCCCGGCTGGAAGACCTGCACGGGCCGGAGCGGGGCGTCATCGTGCTGCCCCGCCACCTGGCCTGGCCGGGGATGCGCGAGTTCGATGTGACCGACGACCGGCTCCGGCGCAGCCTGTACGGCATCGTGCTGACCCAGGGCCGCCGTAACGACGTGGCCCGGTCCGTCAACGCGCGGCTGCTCCGGCAGGACTGGCCGCTGCTGCGTGCCTCGCTCGACCCGAAGCTGCGCCGCTGGTGCGAGCGGCGGCTGGCGCTGCGCAGCCTGGCCACCCAGGGCGCCGCGGCGCCAGGCGGCGGCGAGCTGGACCCCAGTCAGCCCCAGTAGCCCGGTTCCGGCCTATTGTCATGCTGTGCCCGCAGCCCTGAACCCCGACGCGCTGACCGCCATCGACGTGCATGTGCACGCCGAAGTGTCCAGCTCCGGCGGCGCCTCGCTGTCCGGTGAGCTGGCCGAGGCGGCCGACGCCTACTTCAAGATCGGCAACTCGCACCGCCCCACCCTGCCGGAGATCGCGGCGTACTACCGGGAACGCCAGCTGGCCTGCGTGGTGTTCACCGTGGACGCCGAATCGGCCACCGGCACGCCGCCGGTGCCGAACGAGGAGGTGGCGCAGGCGGCCGCCGATCACCCGGATGTGATCATCCCGTTCGCGTCCATCGACCCGGCCCGGGGCCGGGCCGGCGCCCGGATGGCCCGGCGGCTGGTCACCGAGCACGGCGTCCGCGGCTTCAAGTTCCACCCCAACGTGCAGGCGTTCTACCCGAACGACCGGATGGCCTACCCGCTGTACGAGGTGATCGAGGAACTCGGCGTGCCCGCGGTGTTCCACACCGGGCAGACCGGGATCGGGGCGGGCGCGCCGGGCGGCGGCGGGATCCGGCTCAAGTATTCGAACCCGATGTTCGTGGACGACGTCGCCGTCGACTTCCCCGGCATGAAGATCATCCTGGCCCACCCCTCGTTCCCGTGGCAGGACGAGGCGCTGGCCGTGGCCACGCACAAGCCGCTGGTGCACATCGACCTGTCCGGCTGGTCGCCGAAGTACTTCCCGCCGCAGCTCGTGCAGTACGCCAACTCGCTGCTCCAGGACAAGGTGCTGTTCGGCTCCGACTACCCGATGCTGACCCCGGACCGGTGGCTGGCCGACTTCGCCAAGCTGCCCATCAAGCCCGAAGTGGCCCCGAAAATCCTTAAGCTGAACGCCAGCAGGCTTCTCGGCCTGCACTCAGCGTGATCCGCGACCAGACGGAGGAACCCCGGCATGACCACCACCGCCCACGGACTGGACGAGCTGACCGCGCTGGCCGGTGCCGACCTGGGCCACACCGGCTGGATGGAGATCACCCAGCCGCGGGTGGACACGTTCGCCGATGCCACCGACGACCACCAGTGGATCCACGTGGATGCGGCCCGCGCCGCGGCCGGGCCGTTCGGCGGGACGATCGCGCACGGGTACCTGACCCTGTCCCTGCTCATCCCGCTGTTCGGCGAGCTGCTCGAGGTGACCGGGATCAGCATGGGCATCAACTACGGGCTGAACAAGGTGCGGTTCATCACCCCGGTCCCGGTCGGCTCGAAGATCAGGCTGGCCGGGCGGGTGGTCTCGGTGGAGCCGGCCGGGGCGGGCGCGGTCCAGCTCACCGCCGACTTCACCGTCGAGCTGGACGGCGCGGCCAAGCCGGCCTGCGTGGCCCAGGCCATCTACCGCTACTACGCCTGACCGCCCGCGCCGTCAGGCGAGCAGCCCGCGCCCGTACCAGTCCCGGGCATCCCGCACGCCGGGCAGGGTGAAGAAGTAGCCACCGCCGAGTTGTAGGAGCGGCGCACCAGCCGCTGGCGGGCGGTGGCCGGGGTGCGCGGGTTGGCCAGCCGGATGTGCGCGTCCAGCGGGATCACCGTCCCGCGCGGGTCGGCCGCGTAGTCCGGGGTGTCGAACTCGGCGCTGCCGTCCAGCGGCGCGCCGGTGTCCCGGCGCCGGCCGAACATGTTCTGCTGCTCGTTGATGGACACCCGGTCCCAGAACTCCACCAGCATCCGGATCAGCCGGACCACCTGGTACGAGCCGCCCTGCGCCCAGGCCGGCTCGGCCCGGTCATCGACCCAGGCCAGCGTCGCGGTCAGCTGGGCCGACGTGGCCGGGCCCAGCGTCTCGATCTCACCAGCCACCCCGCCCGCCGCGTTGACCAGGCTGATCTCACCGGCCTTGCCGGCCGGTTGGTCACGGTGAACGTCTGGGTGCCGGCCCGGGCCGCGGTCCAGTCCTCGGCGCAGCCGGTCCTGGTCACAGTCACCGCGGCGGCGGTCGCGGTATCCGCCGGCAGCGCGGCGATCACTGCGCTGGCGGCGACGGCAGGCACCACCACCAGCACCCCGGCGACCAGCCACGGGCGGCGCGCGGCCAGGCGTGCCCAGCCGGGGGCACTGGCGTTCGGTGAAATGGTTGGGGGTTTACGGGCCGGCGCCTGGCCCGCCCGGAGAAACAGCGGGATGACCGCACCCAGGTAGGCCAGCCACGCGGCCACCTGCAGCACCGTCATCTTGGGGGCCAGCTCGGTGGCGCCGGTGATGACCGGCACCCACCACGAGTTCGGGTCGGCGTGCGCGGTCAGGTCGAACGCCACCCAGTGCAGGCCGGGCAGCAGCCCGGCGTCCTGCAGGTCGCCCAGGCCGGCCGCCAGCACGCCGGCCGCGATCACGATCAGCGCCACCGCGGTCCGGCTGAAGAACACCCCGACGTTGAGCCGGATGGCCCGCCGGTACAGCAGCCAGCACAGCGCCGCCGCGGCGGCCAGGCCGGCCCCGGCGCCGGCCAGCGGCGCCACCGTCGACCCGGACGCCCGCACCGCGGTCCACAGGAACAGCGTGGTCTCCAGGCCTTCCCGGCCGGGGACCAGGAACGCGGTGACGGTCAGCGCGCCCGCGCCGATCGCGGCGGCCCGCTGCACCTCGCCCCGCAACTGCGCGGACAGGCCGGCCGCGGCGCGGCGCATCCAGCACACCATCCCGGTGACCAGGCCGACCGCCAGCACGCTGAGCAGCCCGGCCACCGCCTCCTGGGCCCGGCTGGGCAGCTCACCCGCGGAGAACGTGAGCACGGCCGCGAAACTGCCCGCCACCGTGACCGCGCCCAGCACGCCGAGCCACACCGGCGCCGCGGGTGTCCAGGCGGGGCCGGCGGTTCGCCGGGGCCGCCCTAGCCGGGGCCGTCCTGGCCTGGGTCAGCCGTGCCGAGCAGCGGCTCGTCCGGGGAGCGCAGGTCGGCGGTGGGCAGCCCGCCCGGGTAGAGCTCCCGGACCCGGCCGGCCACCGCGATGGCGATCTGCACGTGCTGGCGGCGGCTGGCCGTGTAGAAGGCCTGCGCGTCCGCGCTCAGCTTGGGCCGGGCGTGCAGCGGCTTGTCGCTGACCGCGAGCAGGGTGGCGACCGGGATCCGGTAGCGGAACCCGTTCGCGGCCACGGTGGCCGACTCCATGTCCACGGCCAGCGCGCGGGAGGTCCGCAGCCGGTCCGCCACCAGGGCCAGGTTCAGTTCCCAGTTGCGGTTGGCGGTGGTGAACACGGTGCCCATCCGGCTCGGCAGGGCGCGGCCGGCCAGCTCGCTGAGCAGCAGCGTGTTCAGTGTGTGGTTCGAGATGACCGGCACGCCGAGCGGCAGGATCTCATCCAGCACGTGGTCGTCCCGCAGGTAGCCGGTGGCCAGCACCAGGTCCCCGATGTCCTGGTGATTGCGCAGCCCGGCGCAGTGCCCGATCATCAGCACCAGGTCCGGGCGGAGGACGGCGAGATGGTCGGTGATCGTCTTGGCGTTGGACGGGCCGACGCCGATGTTCACCATGCTCACCCCGGCCCGGCCGGGCAGCTCGTGATGCCAGGCGGGCATCTGGCGGCCGGGCGAGTCCGGGCCGGTGCAGCCGGGCAGCGCGGCCTGGAACTCCTCGGTGTGCCACGCGTAGTTGGTCAGCAGCACGTACCGCTGGAACGCGGTGGCCGGTGTCCCGGTGTAGTGCTCCAGCCGGTCGATGGACAGCGCCATCCGCTCCGGCCCGAACAGGAACAGCTTCTTGCGGCGCAGATCCCAGCGGGTCTCATCGACGGCCGGGCCGATCCGCGGGTCGTGCAGGTCCAGCGCTTCCCGGCCCGGGCTGACCGAGATCCCGGCGCCGCGGGCGGCCAGCCGGGCCAGCTCACGCTCCAGGTACCAGCGGATCGCGCCGGGCGCGGCGAACTCGCCCTGCAGCACCGGATTGTGCGCCGACCAGGGCCGGCCCACGGTCAGCAGCGGGTAGCGGCCCGCGCTCGCCGCGGCCTCCATCGCGTCCACCAGCCGGGTGATCTCGCCCGCCCGCTGGCTGTCCGGGATGGCGGCAAAGTCGGCCGACACCGTCACCCGGTCATCATGCCAGCCGGGCCGGTCAGCCGGCTGCTGGCCGGCCAGCGCAGGGCGGGCCGGGCCGCACCGCTACAGTTCAGCGCATGCGATTTGCCACCATCCGGACTCCTGACGGCACTACTGCGGCGCGGCTCGACGGCGACCTGCTGATCCCGCTGGCCGCGGCTGATGTGGGCGAACTGCTCGCGGCCGGTGTTGCTTCGGTGCCGGAGCGGCCGGGGGACAGCCCGGTCCCGGCCAGCCAGGCCAGTTACGCCCCGGTGGTACCGCGGCCGTCCAAGATCATCTGCGTCGGGCTGAACTACCGCGAGCACATCCTGGAGACTGGGCGGGAGCTGCCCGAGTACCCCACGCTGTTCGCCAAGTTCGCGGACACCCTGCTGGGCGCACGGGACGAGCTGCGGCTGCCCGCGCTGAGCGAGCGGATCGACTGGGAAGTCGAGCTGGCCGTGATCATCGGCCGGCCGGTGTACCGGGCCAGCCAGGACGAGGCGGCGGCGGCCATCGCGGGCTACGCGGTCAGCAACGACGTGAGCGTGCGCGACTGGCAGCGCCGCACCGTGCAGTGGCTGCAGGGCAAGGCGTTCCAGCACACCACCCCGGTGGGCCCGTTCCTGGTCACCGGGGACGAGGTGGGCGACGCGGCCGACCTGGACATCCGCTGCGAGGTGGACGGGGAAGTGATGCAGCAGTCCCGGACCTCAGACCTGCTGTTCAAGCCGGCCGACGTGGCCGCCTACGCTAGCCAGGTGATCACCCTGCAGCCGGGCGACCTGCTGCTCACCGGCACCCCGGGCGGCGTCGGCAACGCCCGCAAGCCCCCGGTCTACCTGCAGCCGGGCCAGGTCATGCGCAGC
>DATCUG010000222.1:0-9055 GCA_036567525.1 Streptosporangiaceae bacterium
GCCGAAGCCCAGGCCGCGGCCTGCGACGCGACCATCGTCCCGGTCGTCACCGGTCACGCCGACGGGACGGCACTGGACCAGCTGACCGACGAGTTCGCAGCCGCGCACAGCCTCGCCCACCCCGCCCCGCCCGCCACGAGGTGCGGGTGCCGCTGCGGCGGCTGCACCTGCCCGGCCCAGCCGCCGCTGCGCCCGGCCGCCCGCCGCCGCCTGGCTCGCGCCTTACTTGGGCTGGCCATCGACGCAGTGTCCGGGCCCGGTGGCCTGGCCGCCGGGCTGCGGGCCAGCTTGGCCGGCACCGAGCTGTCCCTGGCCACCCCGCTGACCTCCATCAGCCTGCCCCTGGACATTGGCGCTGGCAGCGAAGCCATCCCCGCCCACCTGCGCCGCACTGTCACCCTGCGCCACCCGCGCTGCGCCTTCCCCGGCTGCGACCAGCCCGCCAGCGTCTGCGACATCCACCACCTGGTGCCACGTTCGGCGGGCGGAGTCACCGCACTGCACAACCTGGTGCCGCTATGCCGGTTTCACCACCTGATCGCCATTCACCACTGGGGCTGGACGCTGCGCCTCCATCCCGACGGGACGACCACGGCCACCAGCCCGGACGGCAACCGCATCTGGCACAGCCACGCCCCACCCGGCCAGGCCGCGTAGGGTTTCCCGGGCCAGGTCCGGGCAGCGCAGAATGTCGGCGGGCAGGCGTACCGTCTCACTTGGCAGGACGTGTATCCCGGCGGCGGTGGCCGGGCGGAGCGGCGGAGAGGCAGGAGCGAATATGCCCGGAATTGCGGCACCCAGCCCGCGGCGGGACCGGCTGAGCCGGGGCAGTCTGGGGCCGGGCGACCTGGCCTGGGCCACGCTCAGCTCGCCGGTCGGGCCGCTGGCCGTGGGCTGCACCGCCGCCGGGCTGGCCCGGGTCGCGTTCCGGACCTCGCCGCGGGACCGGATGCGGGCTGGGCTGGCCGCGCCGCGGGCTGGCCGCGACGGTGACCAGACCCGGAGCCACAATCACACCCAGACCCAGACCCAGGCCCGGGCCCAGGACGAGCTGGTGGCCGCGGCCCGGGACCAGCTGGCCGAGTACTTCGCCGGGCAGCGTAAGGAGTTTGACCTGCCGATCGACTGGACCGGCACATCACCGGCGCAGCGCCAGGTGCTGGACGTGCTGTACCGCACGGCGGGCTACGGCGACACGGTCACCTACGGGGAGCTGGCGCAGCGTGCGGTGGCCGGGCCGGACGGGGTGTCGCTGCCGGCCCGGGCCATCGGCGGGATCATGGGCTCGAACCCGATCCCGGTGGTGGTGCCATGCCACCGGGTGGTGGCGGGTAACGGGCTCGGTGGCTACAGCGGCGGCACCGGCATCGAGGTGAAGCGGTGGCTGCTCATCTTCGAGGGGGCGCTGCCAGCCACCCTGGACTGGACCGCGGCCGGGCTGTGACCGGCCCGGCGGCCCGCGCCTAGTGCACCCCGGCGTGATGCCGCTCCGCGCAGACCAGCGAGTTCCAGCCGATGTGCAGCACCCGGAAGCCGCTGGGCGGCAGCGGATTGCCGTCCGGCGGCTTCGCGCCGAGCACGGCGCACGCTTCCTCCAGGATCAGCGGCAAGTTCTCCCGGTGCCCGCAGATGACCGCGGGCAGCGCGCCGGCCAGGATGTCGTCGGTCCGGCGCCGCAGGTCGCTGTCCGCGCCGAGCCCAACCGTGAACGCCTGGTCCGCCTGGACGGACATGGCCGCCTCGGTGGCGTACGGCCGCACCGTGGCCATGCACCGCTCGGCGGCCGAGCTGAACACCCGGGCCGGGGCGTAACAGCGGAGCAGCCGGGCCAGCAGCGCGGCCTGCTCGCGGCCGGCCTCAGCCAGCGGCCGGGCCAGGTCATCGGGGCGGCCGGACGCCCGCCATTCCGCCTTGTTCTCGGCCGAGCCGTGCCGGACCAGGATGAGCGGGACGGTGTCCGGTGGCCCAGCCGCGAACTCGTCCAGCACCGCGGCGTCGTGCGGGTAGCTGAGCCGCTGCCGGGCGGCTGGCACGTCCAGCCAGTCCAGCCCGTCCACCTCACTGTCCGGGGTGAACCCGGGCTGCGGCCCATCGGCGGTCTTGGCCGCCCAGTAGTCCACCACCTTGGGCCGGCCGCGCACGATGTAGTGCGTGGAGGGCAGCCGCCGGCCGAGCACCACCCGGGTCCCGGTCTCCTCGGCCAGCTCGCGGACCGCGGTCAGCAGGACATGCTCACCAGGCTCGGTCTTACCCTTGGGCAGGCTCCAGTCGTCGTATTTCGGCCGGTGCACCAGCGCCACTTCCGGGCCGGCCGGGCCGGGCCGCCACAGCACAGCACCGGCAGCCCGGATCGCGCTTCCGCCAGCGCCCCCGTCCGCCAGCATCAGCTATCGGCGAGGTGACCGCGCCGCTCCAGCAGGTACGACTGCAGATCCCGCAACGGCTTGCCCTCCGCATCCAGATGATGCCTGGTCCAGGTGCCGTCACCGGCCAGCCACCAGGAACTGGTGGTCTCGTCCATGGCCATCTCGATCAGCGCCCGTAGCTCTCTCTTCTGGTCACGTTCCCGCACCGAGCAGAGCAGTTCCACCCGGCGGTCCAGGTTGCGGTGCATCAGATCGGCGCTGCCGATCCAGACCTCGATGTCTTCGGGCTCCCCGGCGCCGAATACATAGATCCGGGAATGCTCCAGGAACCGGCCGAGGATACTGCGCACCCGGATCGTCTCGGACAGCCCGGGCAGGCCGGGACGCAGCGAGCAGATGCCGCGGACCCACACGTCGATCGGCACCCCGGCCTGGGACGCCCGGTACAGCGCGTCCACCACGTCCTCGTCGATGATCGCATTGCACTTGAGCTGGATCCGGGCCGGCTTGCCCTGCCGCTGCAGCTCGGTCTGCTGCTCGATCCGGTCCAGCAGGCCAGGCCGGAGCGCGTTCGGCGCGACCAGGAAGCGGCGGTAGTCGCTCTTCCGGCTGTACGCGGTCAGGTGGTTGAACAGGTCGGTGGAATCGCCGCCCACGGTCTGGTCGGCGGTGAGCAGCCCGAAGTCCTCATAGATCCGGGCGGTGGACGGGTTGTAGTTCCCGGTGCCGATGTGGCAGTAGCGGCGCAGTGAGCCGTCTGGCTCCTCCCGCACGACCAGGACCATCTTGCAGTGCGTCTTCATCCCGGGCACGCCATACACCACGTGGCAGCCCGCTTCCTCCAGCTTGCGGGCCCAGATGATGTTGGCCCGCTCGTCGAAACGCGCCTTCAGCTCGACCACCACCACGACCTGCTTGCCCGCCTCGGCCGCGTCGATCAGCGCGTCCACGATCGGCGAGGAGTCGCTGGTCCGGTACAGCGTCTGCTTGATGGCCAGCACCCGCGGATCCGCGGCCGCCTCCACGGTCAGCCGCTCCACCGTCGCGGCGAACGAGTCGTACGGGTGGTGCACCAGCACGTCGCCGCGGTTCAGCGTGGTGAACACGTCGCTGTCCTGCGGCAGCGCCGACTCACGGGGCACGAACGGCGGGTAGGTCAGCCGCCGGATGTTCAGGTCGGCGATCGCGTTCAGCCCGGTCAGGTCCAGCGGGCCGGGCAGGTGGTACACCGCGCGCCGGTCCACGCCCAGCTCGGTGACCAGCCGCTCCAGGACGTCAGCCGAGATCGTCTCCTCGACCTCCAGCCGCACCGCGGGCTCGAAGCGGCGGCGGAGCAGTTCCCGCTCCATGGACTGCATCAGGTCTTCCGTGACGTCCTCGTCGATCTCCAGCTCGCGGTTCCTGGTCACCCGGAACACATGGTGCTCCAGGATGTCCAGGCCGACGAACAGCTCGGGCAGGTGCGCGGCGATCACGTCTTCCAGCGGCACGTACCGGTACCGGCCCACGCTGAGGAACCGGGGCAGCAGCGGCGGCACCTTGACCCGGGCGAACATGGTCGCGCCGGTCTCCGGTTCCGCGATCATGACGGCCAGGCTGAGCGACAGCCCGGAAATGTACGGGAACGGGTGGGCCGGGTCCACCACGAGGGGGGTGAGCACCGGGTAGATCCGGTCCCGGAACAACTGCTGCAGTTCGCGCTGCTCGTCCTCGGCCAGCTCTTTCCAGCGCAGGATCTCGATGCCCTCGTCGGCCAGCAGCGGGCGGATCGTGGTGCTGAAGTATTCGGCGTGCCGCAGGCTGAGTTCACTGGCCGTGGTCAGGGTGTTCTCCAGCACCTGGTCCGGCGGCATCCCGGTGGTGACTCCCTCCACCGGCAGGCCGGTGGCCATCCGGCGCATCCGGCCGGCCACCCGGACCATGAAGAACTCGTCCAGGTTGCTGGCGAAGATGGCCATGAACCGGACCCGCTCCAGCAGCGGGACGTTCTCGTCCTCGGCCAGTTCCAGCACCCGCTGGTTGAACCGGAGCCAGCTTCCCTCGCGTTCGATGTACCGGTCAGGCGGCAGATTATCGGCTGATGCGGCCGCCGTACCCTGCGGCGCGGTACCCGCGCTCATCTCCCCCTCGCCGGTCTGATAGCTCACGTGGCCCGAACTCATGCCGTCATTGTCCCCAGTGTCCGGCTCGCCAAGACACCCGTGGCGGGTGTTTTCATCTTCGCCAGAGTCCGTGTTTGTCCAGTTCAGCACGAGGTCATTCACCCGCAAAACGGTACGAATCGCAAACTCGCCCAGCAGCCGCGGCGGTGGCGGGAGGATGCCCAGCTCAAGCCCGCGCAGGGCCAGCCCGGTCAGGCCGTACACAGTGGGCGGGATCAGCGTGCGCAAGCCGGTGGCGGCCAGCCTGCGGAGCGACGGCCGGGCTAGCCGGCGGGCGGGCGGCACAGCGCCTCGAGGGCGATCCGGTCGCCGATCTTGACCCGCTCCCCCCGGCCCAGTGAGACACCCAGTTCGGCTTCGGCCTGTTCCACCCGGAGCCAGTCGGCGTAGCTGACCGGCCGCACCCCCCGCCCGGCCAGGTGCGCGACGAAGTCATCCCGGGACTGCCGCCGGGCCGCCGCCCGGCCGCTGGTGGCCGGGGCGTCCGGGCCGGCCAGGTCGGCCAGCAGCGACCGGACCGTGCCGGCCGCGTCGGACTTGTTCGTGCCGACCACGCCGGTCGGGCCGCGCTTGAGCCAGCCGGCCACATACTCCCCGGGCAGCGGCGCGCCGTCCGGGCCGAGCACCCGGCCGTCGGCGTTCGGCACCGTGTAGCTGCGCTCGTCGAACGGCACCCCCGGCAGCGGCACGCTCTGGTAGCCGACGCTGCGGAACACCATCTGGGCCGGAATCGTCTCGAACTCGCCGGTTCCGGTGAATTTGCCCTGATCATCGAGGCGGGTGCGCTCGACGGTGAGCCCGGACACCCGGTCGGCGCCCTCGACGCTCACCGGCCGGAGCCAGAACCGCACGGTCAGCCTGCGCTCGGCCCCGGCCCCTCCCCTGGCCGGCCGCCCGGCCCAGTCTCGGATAACTGTCAGGTTGCCGCGCACCCGGCGGTCGCTCTCGGCCAGCTCGCCGCTCTGCCCGGTCGGGTCGAACGCGCCGAGGTCGATCTCGTCCTGGTGGACCACCATCTCCACCCCGGACAGCTCGCCCAGCTCGCGGAGTTCCTTGGTGGTGAACTTGGCCTGGGCCGGGCCGCGGCGGCCGATCATGTGCACTTCGCGGACCTTGCTGGCCATCAGCGCTTCCAGCACCGCCTGCGGGATGTCGGTGCGGCGCAGCTCGGCCGGGTCCCGGACCAGGATCCGGGCCACGTCCACGGCCACGTTGCCGACCCCGACCACGGCGACCGACTCGGCGTCCAGGGTGAACGCGCCGGCCTCGGCGTCCGGGTGGCCGCAGTACCAGTTCACGAAGTCGGTGGCCGCGTAGCTGCCGGGCAGGTCCTCGCCGGGGATGCCCATCCGCCGGTCGCGCATCGCGCCGGTCGCGTAGACCACCGCGTCGTAACTGGCCAGTACGTCGTCGCGGGTCACGTCGTTGCCCAGGTGGACGCCGCCGAGGAAGCTCACATCGGCGTGCTCCAGCACGTTGCGCAGGTAGTCGGCGATGGACCGGATCGACGGGTGGTCCGGGGCGACGCCGTACCGGACCAGGCCGTACGGGGTGGGCAGCCGGTCCAGCACGTCGACCTGCACGGTGGCGGGCGGGTCCAGCTTGGCCGCCTGCTTGATCAGCGCCTCGGCCGTGTAGATCCCGGCCGGGCCGGAACCGACGACGGCCACCTGGAGTGTGGTCACTGGGGTCTCATCATCCCTGGGGGTTGTTGGCCAGTTCGGGGTCGAGCCGGGCCACCGCCTCGGTGATCTGCCGGGCCAGGTGCTGGGGCGCCAGGCCCACCTCGTCGAGCACCTCGTTCCGGGAGCCGTGGTTCAGGAAACGCTGCGGGATGCCGAACGTCCGCACCGGGGTGCGCACGTCCGCGTCACGCAGCAGCCGGCAGACCGCGTCGCCGAACCCGCCCGCGATGCCGTTGTCCTCGACCGTGGCCACCAGCCGGGCCTGGGCGGCCACCTCAGCCAGCGCCGGGTCGACCGGCTTGACCCAGCGCGGGTCCAGCACGGTCACCCGGATGCCCTGGTCGGCCAGCCGGCTCGCGGTGGCCAGGCACGTCACGGCCATCGGCCCGGCCCCGACCAGCAGCACGTCCGGGGCGCCCGGCCCGTCCGGCCCGGCCAGCACGTCCATGCCACCGATCTGGGCGATCGCCTCGGCCTCGGTGCCGACGGTGCCCTTGGGGAACCGGACCACGGTCGGGCCGTCGCTGACCGCGACCGCCTCGGCCAGCAGCTCGGCGATCCGGGAGCCGTCCCGCGGCGCGGCGATCCGCAGCCCGGGCACGACCTGCAGGATCGAGCCGTCCCACATGCCGTTGTGGCTGGCCCCGTCCGGGCCGGTCACCCCGGCCCGGTCCAGCACGAACGTGACCGGCAGCCGGTGCAGCGCCACGTCCATCAGCACCTGGTCGAAGGCCCGGTTGAGGAACGTGGCGTAAATGGCCACCACCGGGTGCAGGCCGCCCATGGCCAGCCCGGCCGCGCTGGTCACCGCGTGCTGCTCGGCGATGCCCACGTCGAAGACGCGGTCCGGGTAGGCGGCGGCGAACCTGGCCAGCCCGGTCGGGTGCAGCATGGCGGCGGTGATCGCGACCACGTCCGGCCGCCGGGCGCCCACCGACAGCAGCGCCTCGCCGAACACCTCGGACCAGGACGGCTTGGGCACGCCGGGCTGGCTGCCCGCTGGCGCGGCGGCCGGCACCTGGTGCAGCCGGTCCTCCTCGTTGTCCTCGGCCAGCTGGTAGCCGAACCCCTTCCGGGTGATCACGTGCACCAGCACCGGGCCGCCGAAGTCGCGAGCCCGGCGCAGCGCGTGCTCCACTGCCTGCTCGTCGTGCCCGTCGATCGGGCCCAGGTATTTGAGGCCCAGGTCCTCGAACAGCACCTGCGGCTGCAGGACGTCCTTGAGGCCCTTCTTCATCCCGTGCAGCGTGCCGTACAGCGGCCCGCCGACCACCGGGGTGCGGGTCAGCGTGGTCTTGATGTAGTCCAGCACGTTCTCGTACCGCTGGTTCACCCGGACCATGGTCAGGTGGTTGGCCAGGCCGCCGATCGTCGGCTGGTAGGAGCGGCCGTTGTCGTTGACCACGATGACCAGCCGGCTGTCCTTGGCCACCGCGATGTTGTTCAGCGCTTCCCAGGCCATCCCGCCGGTCAGCGCGCCGTCGCCGATCACCGCGACCACGGTGCGGTCGGTCTCGCCGCGCAGCCGGTACGCCTTGGCCAGCCCGTCGGCGTAGGACAGGCTGGTGGACGCGTGCGAGTTCTCCACCAGGTCGTGCTCGGACTCGGCCCGGCTCGGGTAGCCGGACAGACCGCCGCGCTGGCGCAGCGTGCCGAACTCGGCCACCCGCCCGGTGAGCAGCTTGTGCACGTAGGACTGGTGCCCGGTGTCGAACACGAGCTTGTCCACCGGGGAGTCGAACACCCGGTGCAGTGCGATGGTCAGCTCGACCACGCCCAGGTTGGGCCCGAGGTGGCCGCTGGTCCGCGACACCGTCTCGATCAGCAGGTCACGTATCTCGCTGGCCAGGGCGGGCAGCTGATCGGGCGCCAGCTCCCGTAGCTCACGCGGGCCAGTGAGGTTTTCCAGCAGGGTCACCTGAACTGCTCCCTTGTCGCGGACGCGGGGGGAATCTGTGGCGAGTCTATTCCGCCGGCCCCTAGCGCACGCCGTATAGGTGCTCCAAGGCGAGCTGGTCCAGCCGCTCGTAGCCCAGCCCGCGGGCGGCCAGCGCCTCGATGTCCGGGGTGAAGCCCTGCACGTCCCGCCAGGTCTCGCCGGCCGCCAGGGTGGGCGTGGCCAGGTCCTCCACCCCGGACGCGGCCAGCGCCGCCTTCACCTCGGGATCGGCCCGGAACGCGCGGACCTTGTCCCGCAGGATCAGGTAGTTGCGCATGCAGGCCGCGGCGGACACCCAGACGCCCTCGTCGTCCTCGGTGCGCGGCGGCTTGTAGTCGAAGTGCACCGGCCCGTCGTAGCCGCCCGCCTCCAGCGCGTCCACCACCCAGAACGCGCCGCGCGCGTTGCCCGCGCCGAACCGCAGGTCCTGGTCGTAACGCGGCCCGTTCTGCCCGTTCAGGTCGATGTGGAACAGCTTCCCGTGCCACAGCGCCTGGGTGATCCCGTGCGCGTAGTTGAGCGAGGCCATCTCTTCGTGCCCCACCTCGGGATTGATGCCCACCATCTCCTGGTGCTCGAGTTCTTTGATGAACGCCAGTGCGTGTCCAGCCGTCGGCAGCAGGATGTCGCCGCGTGGCTCGTTCGGCTTGGGCTCGATGGCGAAGCGCAGCTCGTAGCCCTGCTCCTTGACGTAGCCGCAGAGCAGGTCGAGGCCCTCCCGGTAGCGGTCCAGCGCGGCCCGGATGTCTTTGGCCGCGCCGGACTCGGCGCCTTCCCGGCCGCCCCAGAACACGTACACCCGGGCGCCCAGCTCGGCGGCCAGGTCCAGGTTGCGCATCACCTTGGCCAGCGCGAACCGGCGCACGTCCCGCTCGCTGGCGGTGAACGCGCCGTCCTTGAACA
>DATCUG010000223.1:0-3442 GCA_036567525.1 Streptosporangiaceae bacterium
CCCCGCTGATCATGGCACGGTTACCGTTATTCCCATGATCGATCCGACAGCCAGGAAGCCGCCTTACCTGCAGGTGGCTGAGATCCTTGAGGGCCGGATCGAGTCGGGCCAGTACCCCAAGGACTCTCGGCTTCCCTCCGAGAGCGAGCTGATCGAAGAGTTCGAGATCGGCCGGAACACGGCCAGACGTGCGGTAGCCGTGCTCAGAGAGCGTGGCCTAGTTGAGACCGTGCCGACGCGCGGCTCCTACGTGCTCTAACCTGCCTGCGCTGCATACCAAGGGCGCGGCTCATTCAAGGCACAGACGTACCAAAGAGCGCAGTGCGGTGAGTTTGTGGTCACCGGTGACCACAAACTCACCGCGCTCATGCTCTGGACGCTGTGCCTTGCGGATGTGTCTGCTTTAGGTGGTGTGCTGATTAGTGGGCTACTCGTCGGTGGAGCGGCGCAGGCGCTTGATCTGGGATCGGCGCTGCTTGGCGGCCAGCCGGCGCTCCTGCGACCCGCGGGTGGGCTTGGTCGGCCGCCGGGTCTTGGGCGGCGGGGCGGTGGCCTCGGTCAGCACCTCGGCCATCCGGCGGGCGGCGGCTTCCCGGTTGCGCAACTGGGAGCGGAACTCGGACGCGCTGACCGTGAGCACCCCGCCGGCCAGCCGTCCGTGCAGCGTACGCAGCGCACGCTGCTTGAGCACCGGGCCCAGCGCGGTGGACGAGGCGAGGTCGTAGGACAGTTCCACGCGGCTGTCGCTGGTGTTGACCGACTGCCCGCCGGGCCCGGAGGACCGGGAAAACCGCCAGGACAGTTCGTCCGCCGGGATCACCGCGCCGCGGACCTGGATCGGATCGGTCACGTCCACCATGATCTACGAGAGCCGCGGCGGGGAAAAACGGGTTACGGCGGAGATGGGAGGACCGGATGGCCGAGCAGGACACTGACTGGATTCCCGGCCTGATCCGGCCGCTGCGGGTGCCGCCCGGCGCGGCCGTGAACCTGGCCACCGGCCATGACCCCGGTGCCCGGTTCGGCCTGCGCAAGAAGCATGAGGGGGTGACCATGCTCCGCGGCGGGACGCAGTTGCTGGCCGAATACCAGGACCGGCTGGCCGCGCAGGACAGGTACGGCGTCCTGGTCGTGCTGCAGGCCATGGACGCGGCGGGCAAGGACGGCACGATCAAGCACGTGATGAGCGGAGTCAACCCGCAGGGCGTGACCGTGTCCAGCTTCAAGGCGCCCACCGCGGAAGAACTCCGGCACGACTACCTGTGGCGGCACGCGAGGCGGCTGCCCGGCCGGGGTGAAATCGGCATCTTCAACCGGTCCCACTACGAGGAGGTGCTGGTCGTCCGGGTGCACCCGGACCTGGCCGCGGCCGAGCGGGTGCCCGGGGACGGGAAGAAGCGGGCGCTGTGGCCCCGCCGCTACCGCGAGATCAACGACTGGGAGCGGTACCTGGTGGATAACGGCATCCAGGTGGTCAAGCTGTTCCTGAACATCTCCAAGGAGGAGCAGCGGGCCCGCTTCCTGAAGCGGATCGACCGGCCGGACAAGAACTGGAAGTTCTCCGCCGCCGACGCGCGGGAGCGCCAGTACTGGGCCGACTACCAGCGGGCCTACTCCGAGATGCTCAGCCACACCAGCACCGAGTGGGCGCCCTGGTACGTGCTGCCCGCCGACCACAAGTGGTTCACCCGGGTGTGCGCGGCCGCGGTCATCGCCGACACGCTGATCCGGATCGACCCGCAATACCCGGCCGCCAGCCCGGCGCAGCGCCGCGACCTGCTGCAGGCCAAGGCGGAGCTGGCGGCCGAGGCCGGGCACTGAGCGGTTCGTCACAGTCTGGCCGGATTGGCCGGTATCCCGGCTGATCCTCGGGTAACTTCCCATCCCTGCAGCTCAGCGTGGCAAGGGAGGTGTCCGGCATGCCTGCTGACGACCTCGCGGGGACGCGGGTCTACTGGAGCCTGCCGTTGGACGGCTCCCCGGCGGGGCGGCTGCGCGATGCCTCGATACGGACGCTCGCCGCGGGTACCCTGCCGCGCTGCCCGCACCCGGACCAGCGGTCCTTCTGGTATCTGCCCGCCGGCTCGCTCACCTGCGGCGAGTGCACCGGCGAACTGCTCGAAGCGGCGGATCGCGACCAGCCGGACTGCCACAGCTGCGGCACGCCCGCCACCGCGCTGGCCACCTGGGTGGTCGGCGGCATCCCGTGTATCGGGCCGTTGTGCGAGCCGTGCCAGCAGGCCGGGCTGGTCCCGATGGTGCCGAACTGAGCCCAGCTCAGCGGCCGCAGGCCGGCTGCGGCGGGGTGATTTGCGGCATCCGCCAGGCGGATGCAGCGGCGGCCACCAGTTCCGCGGTGCCGTTGTACCTGCCCGGCACCCGCACCGGCCCATCGGCCAGGAAGCGGCGCACCATCCGCTTGACGGCCGGCGTGCCGAGCAGGTCACCGTGCAGCGCCGGGACCACGAACACGTCCGGCGGCAGCGGGCAGACCGGCAGCGTGACCGCATCGGCCAGCGGGACGAGCAGCACCATGCGCACCGGGTGATGCCGCGCGGCTGAGGCGGCCGACGCCGCGAACCGTGCGCCGTCCGTGTTGACCGAGTTGATCAGCCGCTGGGCCCCGGACGAGCCGAACGGCGACAGGCCGCCGACGAACCAGACGACCGCGCGCAGTTCGTTCACCGGGACCAGCCCGGCGCCGGGGCCGCTGCCCGCCGGGTAGCTGACCTGGCCCGGGGTGACGATCGGGCTCATCATGACCACCGAACCCAGCGGCAGGTCCCGGCGGGTGGCCAGCATGGCGTCCACGCCCAGCGTGCCCTCGCTCTCGGCGATGATGTCCACCGGCCGGCCGGTCTCCTGGTGCAGCCGCTGCACCTGGGCCGCGATCCGGTCGCCCAGTTCGGGCAGCGGCAGGTTGCTGGCCCCGCTGCCGTGCGGCAGTGGCTGGCCCGCCATGTTCAGCCCGCGGTAGGAGAACTGCTGCAGGTACGCTCCGGGCGCGACCGACTGGACGGACCGGGCCCCACCGCAGCAGGCCGACCCGAAGCCCAGGATGACCAGGACCGGATCACGCTGATGCCGGTGCCCGGCCCCGGTGCCGTGCCCGGGCAGCGGGCCGGCCGGGGCGCTGGGCCCGGCCGCCCCGGCCCCGCCGGCCTGGATGGCGGCCGCTTCCACGCCCACCTGGCGCGGCCCGCGGCCGACCACGAAGGCCAGCCGGGTCATGCCGATGACCAGCGCGATGGACAGCACCGCGGCCAGCGGGGCGAGCGGCAGCCGGAGCAGCGGCCAGGCCGCGGCCGGCTGCCGGGCCGCCTTCCGGGCGGCCGCCTGGACCACGCCGAACCAGGCCCGGGCGTTGGCCACCCCGGCCAGGCCGGCCACCGGAATCGCGGCCGCCACCGGAAGCCGCCCGGTGGCCGCCGCGGCCAGCGAC
>DATCUG010000224.1:0-3210 GCA_036567525.1 Streptosporangiaceae bacterium
GGCGGCTCGCCCGCCAGCCGCGACTCGACCCGCCGGACCAGGTCCCCGACCAGGCCCTCTTTCCAGTCGTTCCACGCGGCCGGCCCGGTGGCCAGGCCATCCGCGATGGCCAGCGCGTGCAGCAGGCCGAGCAGTGGGCGGCCGCCGACCACCTCGGCCACCTGGGACACGGTGACCGGGTCGTCCAGGTCGCGCCGGGTGGCGGTCTGCGGCAGCAGCAGGTGATGCCGGACCGCCCCGGCTACCAGTTCGGCGTCGGCCGGGCCGAGCCCGACCCGCCGGGCCACGTCCCGGGCCACCACTTCCCCGGTGATCCGGTGGTCCCCCGGCCAGCCCTTGCCGATGTCGTGCAGCAGCGCGGAGAGCAGCAGCAGGTCGGGCCGGGCCACGTCGCGGGTGAGCGCCGCGGACCGGACGGCCGCCTCCACCAGGTGCCGGTCCACGGTGTAGGTGTGCAGCGGGTTGCGCTGCGGCCGGTTCCGCACCCGGTCCCAGTCCGGCAGCAGGCTGGCCACCAGGCCCTCCTGGTCCAGCGCCTCCCACACCGGCACGGTGGCCGGCCCGGCCCCGAGCAGCGCGACCAGGGCGTCCCGGGCCTCCGGCGGCCAGGGCACCGGCAGCGGCGGGCAGTCTGCCAGCCGGGTCAGGGTGCGGGGCGACAGCGCCAGCCCGGCCTGCGCGGCCGCGGCCGCCGCGCGCAGCGGCAGCGCCGGTTCAGCGGCCGGGTTGGCCGCCCGGGCCAGCACCACCTCGCCGTCCTGCTCGACCAGGCCGTCGGCCAGCGGGCGGCGCTGCGGCTTACCCCGCCGCCGGCCGCCCCGGCTGCGCTGGGCCTGGCGGAACGCCTGGTCCACCGAGTAGGCCACGGTCCGGCCGGCGCCGGCCAGGTGGCGCATGAGCGCGTCCGCGTCCAGCAGGCCGAGGACCCGGGCCAC
Organism: Streptosporangiaceae bacterium; assembly: GCA_036567525.1. GTDB lineage: Bacteria > Actinomycetota > Actinomycetes > Streptosporangiales > Streptosporangiaceae > RYN-230. Next base: position 936 of record DATCUG010000224.1, read on the forward strand.
CTCGTCCTGTTCCTGCAGCACGAGCCGGTCGGTGGGCCGCCCGGTGACCTCGTGCAGCACGTGCCGTGCGTCCATGATCGACTCGTAAGCGGCGCGGACCCGTGGCCCCGGCCCGGGTGCCACCCAGGCGGCCGCGATGGCCTGGATGGCGTGCACGTCACGCAGCCCGCCGCGGGCTTCCTTGAGATCTGGTTCGAGCAGGAAAGCCAGTTCACCGCTGCGCTCGGCCCGCTCTGCGTGCAGCGCCTGGAGTTCGGCCAGCCGGGTCCCGGCCGAGGCGCGCCAGTCCTCCAGGGCACCGGCCCGCAGCGCGGCGGTCAGTTCCGGGTCCCCGGCCACATGGCGGGCGTAGAGCAGGCCCAGGGCCACTTTGAGGTCTTTCCTGGCCACCTTGCGGGCCTCGCTGGTGGTGCGCACGGCGTGATCCAGCCGGGTGCCGGAATCCCAGATCGGGTACCAGATCCGGTCGGCCATGGCCGCGATGCCCTTCCGGCCGTCATGCAGCAGCAGCACATCCAGGTCACTGCCGGGCAGCAGTTCCCGGCGCCCGTAGCCGCCCACCGCGACCAGTGCGACACCGGGCTCCGCGCCGAGCAGTGAGGCCAGCCAGCGGTCCGTCTCCGCGCTGCGCCGGGCCCGGTCGCTGGCGAAGGAGGTCAGCGGCGGCCCTTCGGGCTGGGAGCGGGCAGCGGGCGCGGACATTGCCCCGGCTAGAGCGCGCCCGAGCCGCGCTCGCCGGTGCGCACCCGCACCACCGTGTCCACCGGGATGGCCCAGACCTTCCCGTCACCGATGCGGCCGGTCTGCGCCGCCTTGACGATCACCCCGATCAGGTCGTCCGCATCCTCGTCGTCGCACAGCACCTCCAGCCGGACCTTGGGCACCAGGTCGACCTGGTATTCGGCACCCCGGTAGACCTCGGTGTGACCACGCTGCCGGCCGTAGCCGCTGGCTTCGCTCACGGTCATCCCATGGACGCCAAAGGCCTGCAGCGCCGCCTTCACCTCGTCCAGCTTGAACGGTTTGATCACGGCATTGATGAGCTTCATGCGACCACCTTCTCGGGGCACCCTGTCCTGTCCGACCCTCTGCCGAGGGCGTTTCGCCCGCCCGCACGGAGTGTTTCGGCGGCGTGAAAGACGGGGGGCAGATGTTACGGGAACGTTTCTGCCCTGGTAACGCGGCCAGGGGCAAGCCCTGGCCGCCGAGCAAGCCCTAGTCGCCGAGGATGGCGTCCACGAACGTGTCCGGCTCGAATGGGGCCAGGTCGTCCGGCCCTTCGCCCAGGCCGACCAGCTTGACCGGCACACCCAGCTCACGCTGCACCTGGAACACGATGCCGCCCTTGGCCGTGCCGTCCAGCTTCGTCAGCACGATCCCGGTCACGTCCACCGCCTCGGCGAACACCCGGGCCTGGCGCAGCCCGTTCTGCCCGGTGGTGGCGTCCAGCACGAGCAGGACCTCGTCCACGGTGGCCCTTTTCTCGATCACGCGCTTGATCTTGCCGAGCTCGTCCATCAGGCCGGTCTTGGTGTGCAGCCGCCCGGCGGTGTCCACGATGACGCAGCCCGCCCGCTGGTCGATGCCGGTGCTGACCGCCTCGAACGCCACGCTGGCCGGGTCCGCGCCTTCCTTGTCGGAGCGCACGGTCGGGGCCCCGATCCGGCTGCCCCAGGTCTGCAGCTGGTCGGCGGCCGCGGCGCGGAACGTGTCCGCCGCCCCGAGCAGCACCGTCTCGCCCTCGCCGATCAGCGCCCGGCCGAGCTTGCCGCACACGGTGGTCTTGCCGGTGCCGTTGACCCCGACCACCAGCACGACTGCGGGCCGGTCGCCGTGCGGCGCGGTGTGCAGGCTGCGGTCGGTGTCCGCGCCGAGCTGGATGATCAGCTCGGCGCGCAGCATGCCGCGCACCTCGGCTGGGCTCCGGGTGCCGGTCACCTTGACCTGGGTCCGGAGTTCCTCGACCACCTGCCGGGCCGGGGTGACGCCCATGTCCGCGGTGATCAGGGTGTCCTCGATCTCCTCCCAGGCCGCGTCGTCCAGGACGTCCCGGGAGAGCAGGTTGAGCAGCACCGAGCCGAAGCCGCCGCGGGAGGCGGCCAGCCGCCCGCGCAGCCGCACCAGGCGGCCGCGCAGCGGGGCGGGCGCGGGTTCCACCGGGGCCCGCTGGTCCGTGGGCGGCAGCACCTCCTCGACCCCAGGCGTCGGGGTGGCCACGTCCTGACCACCAGGTGGCGCGGTGGTCTGCCGCCCATCCGGCGGCGCGGCCGGCGGC
>DATCUG010000225.1:0-2089 GCA_036567525.1 Streptosporangiaceae bacterium
ACCCCCGGCCGCACCGCCCGGGGCGCGCTGGCTGGCCTGGCTGGACCGGGCGGCGACCCCCTCCTCGACGCGCGGTCCCCCGTAAAGCCGGGGGTTCTAGTTATACACTCTGCGTTCTGGCAATTACTGTTCGTTATCAGATTGATGCCCGGCGTGCGAGGTGTGCGGGGTGACATGTGCCGCATACCCGGCATCTGGGGTGATGTGCGGGCTGCTGGGGACTGGCTCAGCGGGTGAACGTGCAGTCCAGATGCTTGATCCCGTTGATGAAGCTGGACAGCAGCCGGTCCGGCGGGCCCGCCGCCTGGATATCCGGGATGCGGCCGAGCAGTTCGCGCAGCGCCACGGTGATCTCCCGCCGCGCCAGGTGTGCACCCAGGCAGAAGTGCGGGCCGGCCGAACCGAACCCGACGTGCGGGTTGGGGGAGCGGGTGATGTCGAACCGGGCCGGGTCGCTGAACACCGCCTCGTCCCGGTTGGCCGACCAGTAGAACAGGGCCACCTTGTCCCCAGCCCGGTAGTCCTGGCCGTTCATCGTGTAGTCCTCGGTCAGCGTGCGGCGCATGAACATCACCGGCGAGGCGACCCGGACGATCTCCTCGACCGCGCCGGCGATCCGGCCCTCGAAGTCGGCCAGCAGCCGGGCGCGCTGCTCCGGGTTGTCGGTGAGCAGCATGAGCGCGTGCGAGATGGCCGTGCGGGTGGTCTCGTTCCCGGCCACCACGAGCAGGATGAAGAACGACGCGAGTTCCGCGCTGGTCAGCTGCTCACCGTCGATGTTGGCCGTGACCAGCGCGGTGATCAGGTCATCGGCCGGTTTGTCCAGCCGGGAGTGGCCCAGCTCGGTGACCAGGTCGGCCAGTTCCTGGCCCGCGCTGAGCAGCTGCAGCACGGCCTGGTCCGGGTCCTCGCTGAGGAAGTCCGGGTCGGCGCCGGACAGGATGATGTTGGTGTCCCGCAGCACCATGCCGTAGTGGCTGTCCGGGATGCCCATCATCTGGCAGATGATGGTGAGCGGCAGCCGGGCCGCGACGTGCTCCACGAAGTCGCACGGGCCGGTCTCCAGCAGGTCGGCCACGATCTGGGCCGCGACGCGCTGCACATCGTCCTCGAACTTCTTGATCATCCGCGGGGTGAACGCGCGGGACACGATCCGGCGCAGCCGGGCGTGCCGCGGGTCGTCCATGTTGATCATGCTGCCGAAGAACTCGTTGAACTCGGCGGGCAGGTCGACCACGCTGGTGGCGCCCTGGCCGGAGCAGAACACGGCCGCGTTCCGGCTCGCCTCGGCCACGTCCGCGTGCCGGACCAGCGCGTAGTAGCCCGGTCCCGGGTTCGGGAACGGGGTCTCCGGCTCGGCGAAGAACGGCGGCGTGGGCCGTCGCCGCAGTTCGGCGAATGCGGCCTGCCGCTGGCTGAGCGGCAGGGCCCAGAACTCGTTGGCGGACAGGTCTATGCCGGTCATTCCGGGAGGCTCAGCTGTGACCACGGGAGACCACCTCGGGGTGGGCAGCTCGGCAACTAGAATCGCGTTCGGTTCCATCGTGGCATATGGGTCCCAAGGCGGGGAAGTGCGGCGGCGGCCGTCCCGGCTTACGCTGCGGGTACCCGGGTTGATGGTCGCGGCGCCGGGTGCCGGCGACCTGGCCGGGCTAGCCCGGCGGCGCCCGCCGGGACCCTGGAGCCACGATGAACGTGCTGGTCAAGGTCGCGGTAGTGGCGGCCGCCGCCGGTGTCACCGGGCTGGCCGCGGCGGGCTGTGCCGGTCGTGCTGCGGCCCCGCCACGTGGCTCAGTTCAGGCCTGTACCGCATTCGGTGTCCGGGCCATCGATGAGCACCGGACGGTGACCCAGGTGCCCGCCGCCTGCCGGGGGCTGAGCCGGGCCCAGGTCAACTTCGCCCTCGGCCGGTCCATCTACCTGGCCGCCGGGAGCGGGCACCACAAGGTCGCCTGGCGGCGTGACGCGGCCGTCGCGGGCGCCCGGCTGGCCCGGCTGATCACCACCGCCCTGGCCCAGTCACCTGGTGCTCCGGGGCCGGCGGCCGGCCGCGGCGGCGCGGGCGCCGGCGGCCGGACCGGGCCGGCGG
>DATCUG010000226.1:0-12130 GCA_036567525.1 Streptosporangiaceae bacterium
GTCAGCAGGCCAGTGCACCCAGGAGATGTCGGTGTCCTGGCAGTAGGCGTTGTTGTTGCCGCGCTGGGTGCGGCCCATCTCGTCGCCGCCCAGCAGCATCGGCACGCCCTGGGACAGCAGCACGGTGCACAGGAAGTTGCGCTGCTGCCGGGCGCGCAGCGTGCGCACCGCGGGGTCGTCGGTGGGGCCTTCGGCGCCGCAGTTCCATGACCGGTTGTCGTCGCTGCCATCCCGGCCGTCCTCGCCGTTGGCCTCGTTGTGCTTGTGGTTGTAGGAGACCAGGTCGGCCACGGTGAAGCCGTCGTGCGCGGTGACGAAGTTGACCGAGGCGACCGGCCGCCGGCCGTCGCTCAGGTACAGGTCGCTGGACCCGGTCAGCCGGGACGCGAACTCCGGCAGGGTGGCGTGCTCGCCACGCCAGAAGTCGCGCACCGTGTCCCGGTACTTCCCATTCCACTCGGTCCACAGCGGCGGGAAGTTGCCCACCTGGTAGCCGCCCTCGCCGACGTCCCACGGCTCGGCGATGAGCTTGACCTGGGACACCACCGGGTCCTGCTGGACCATGTCGAAGAACGCGGACAGCCGGTCCACCTCGTGGAACTGCCGGGCCAGCGCCGCGGCCAGGTCGAACCGGAACCCGTCCACGTGCATCTCGGTGACCCAGTAACGCAGCGAGTCCATGATCATCTGGAGCACGTGCGGGTGCCGCATCAGCAGGCTGTTGCCGGTGCCGGTGGTGTCCATGTAGAACCGCTGGTCGTCGCTGACCAGGCGGTAGTAGGACCGGTTGTCGATGCCGCGGAAGGACAGCGTCGGGCCGAGGTGGTTGCCTTCCGCGGTGTGGTTGTACACCACGTCCAGGATCACCTCGATGCCCGCCTGGTGCAGGGTGCGGACCATCGACTTGAATTCCTGCACCTGCTCACCGCGGGTGCCGCTGGCCGCGTAGCCGTTGTGCGGGGCGAAGAACCCGATCGTGTTGTAGCCCCAGTAGTTGGCCAGGCCGCGCTCGGCCAGGATGGCGTCGCTGACGAACTGGTGCACGGGCATCAGTTCGATCGCGGTGATGCCCAGCCCGTGCAGGTGCTCGATGACCGCGGGATGGGCCAGCCCCTGGTAGGTGCCGCGCTGCGCGGGCGGCACCTCGGGGTGCAGCTTGGTCAGCCCGCGCACGTGCGCCTCGTAGATCACCGTCTCGTGGTACGGGGTGCGCGGGTGCCGGTCGCTGTCCCAGTCGAAGAACGGATTGATGACCACCGACCGGGGCACGTACCCGGCCGAGTCGGTGTCGTTCCGCTCGTCCGGCCGGCCGAACGGGTAGGCGAACACGGCCTGATCCCAGCGCACGCTGCCCTCGACCGCCTTGGCGTACGGGTCGAGCAGTAGCTTGGCCGGGTTGCACCGCTGGCCGGCCGCCGGGTCGTACGGCCCGTGCACCCGGTACCCATAGCGCTGCCCGGGACCGATCCCGGGCAGGTAGCCGTGCCAGACGAACCCGTCCACTTCGTGCAGCGGCACCCGGGATTCGCGCCCATCCTCGTCGAACAGGCACAGTTCCACCCGCTCGGCCACCTCGGAGAACACGGCGAAATTGGTGCCCACCCCGTCATATGTAGCGCCGAGCGGGTAGCTGCCGCCCGGCCAGACCAACGCCTCCTGCGTCACCAGTTTCCGTCCCTGATTTCGTGTGCTGTCCGCCCCGCCCGTAACACTCCCCGGCCGCCCTGCACCATAGCGTGGCTCGGTTACCGGGGCAGTGCGGCTTGGTTACCGGGACGTGACCTCCCCACGGCGGGCACGGTCAAACCGGTGTGGTCAGCGGGACGGAGGGGTTCGGGATGAACAAGGACCGGGTGCGTCAGGTGTCCCGGATGATCTCCTTGATCAGCTTTGTCGTCCCGGCCGGGGTGAGCGCCTCGGCGCTCAGCCGGTTCATGATCTCCATGTAGTGGTCCACATCGCCGCGGCGCTCCAGGTACAGGGCGCTGGTCAGCTGCTCGATGTAGACGACGTCCGGGAGGTCCGGCTCGCCGAACCGGAGCACGGTGAACGAGCCGCCCGCGGCCGCGTGGCCACCGCGGCGGAACGGCACCACCTGGATCGTGACCTGGTTCAGCCCGGCCACCTCGAGCAGCCGGTTGAGCTGCCCGCGCATCACGTCCCGGCCGCCGACCGGGCGGCGCAGCGCCGCCTCGTCCATCACCGACCAGACCCGCGGCGGCTGTGCGCCGGTGAGCAGGTCCTGGCGGGCCATCCGCAGGCTGACCCGGCGGTCGATCTCGGTCTCCGGTGCGGCCCGGTGGCCGAGCATGGTGACCGCCCGGGCGTAGCCCTCGGTCTGGAACAGGCCGTGCACGAACTGCAGCTCGAACGTCCTGATCAGCGACGCGGCCGCCTCCAGGCCCAGGTAGGTCTCGAACCAGTCCGGCATGATGTCGCCGTACTGGGTCCACCAGCCCTGGTTGTTGGCCTGCCGGGCCAGCGAGAGCAGCCCGGCCCGCATCTGCTCGTCGGTCACCCCATACAGGGTGAGCAGGTCATCCACATCGCGGAGCTTGCAGCCGACCCGGCCGTGCTCCAGGCGGCTGATCTTCGACCGGGAGGCGCGGATCTCGTAGCCCGCTTCGTCGGGCGTGATGCCCGCCGCCTCGCGGAGACGGCGCAGCTGCGCGCCGAGCATCATCCGGACCACCGTGCCGCCGGCCCGGTTACCGGCCAGCGCGCCGACCGGTTCGTCGTCGGCCGGATGAACAGCAGTCATCTCAGCTCCCGGCTCATACCAGCTCCCGACCCGATGGAATCACGGCCCTCACACCAATCCCCCCCGGCCGATGCCAGACACGGTGCCCGAGAGCGAGTAAGGGCGCGCAATACCTGCCAGCAGCGCGGCCCGCCACCGGCGGGACACACAGAGCACGATATCACCGCGCCGGCACGCTGTCCCAGGTCAAAATCACGAGATTTTCAGTGGCTTCCCCAGGCCGCAGGCGCGGCTCCGGGCCGGTCACGGCCGAGGCCGCGGGCCGGTCACGGCCGAGATCGCGAGCCGGTCACGGGACGAGGCCGCGAGCCGGTCAAAGGTCGTCGAACTCGCCTTGCTTAATGGCCGCCAGGAACGCGGCCAGGGCCGGCCGCGGGTAGACCAGCGCCGGGCCGGACGGATGCCGGGAGTTCCGCATCGCGACCGTGCCACCCGGCAGCTCAGCCATCTCCACACAGCTCCCGCTGGGGTTGCTGATGCTGCTCTTGCGCCAGCGCACGGCGAGCTCACCAGCCGGGATGCCGTTTTGAATCTGCAACTGTTCCTCCTGTGCCACCGGGGAAACGCTTACCGCCGGACCATTACCGGCGGTCAGGCGCGTTCCTGCACGGAGCAGCCTAACAGATCAAATGCACGTGCACCTGAACGTGCAGTGGACGTTGCAAACGGGACGTGCATAAGGCAGGATACCTGCATCGAGGTAGCCTCCCCCGGACCACGACAGGACCACCCCCAAGCCAATGAGCGCGCACCCCTTGCGGTTGGCCAGCACTGTGGCCCGTGACGTGCGCTGGGACTGGCTGGCACCGGCCGTCCGGATGGCCGCGGCCGGGCACGGCGTGCACCCACTGGCCGCCGACCGGGCCGCGCTGGAGTGGACCTGCTTCCCCCGGGTAGCCACCCGCACCACGAACGGCACCCCGCGGTCGGTCGGGGCGGCCCGGGACTTCAGCCTGGCCACGCTGCGCCGCTGGACAGTGGCCGACCGCACCGACGACATCGCGATCGTGCTGTCCGAGATGCTGACCAACGCGCTGCGGCACGGCGCGGACTACCCGGCCCGCCCGGTCCGGGTGGCGCTGGTCCAGCCCGCGCAGTTCGTGCTGGTCGTGGTGGCCGACCCGGGGCGGCAGGTGCCGGTGCTCCGGGAACCGGACTACCTGGCCGAGAGCGGCCGCGGGCTGCACGTGATCAGCGCGCTGAGCGACGCCTGGGGCTGCACCACGCCGACCGACGAGGGCAAGGCGGTCTGGGCCCTGTTCGCCGTGCGATTCAGCCGGCCGCGGCCGGCCCTGCAGCCAGCCCCCGGCTGGCTGCTGTCGCGCCAGCCGGGCACGGTAGGCGCGACGGAGGATTTGTGAGCGCTCTCAAGTGCTACCCCGCGCCGCTTGTCCCGTGCTACCCCACCGCTGACCCGGCGCCACCCCCGCCGCTGATCCCGCGCGCTACCCCGGCGTGCTGACCGGCCGCAGGTAGCGCACCGGGACAGCGCCGTCCGCGGCGGTGCCGATCCGGCCGGCGCTGGACAGGTACTCCAGGTGCGCCGCGGTCTCGGCCAGCGCCGCCCGGCGCATCATGCCGGTCACCGCGCCCCAGCCCTTGGACCAGGACAGCTCCTGGGTGATCTGCCACACGGTGGCCGGCCCGAGCCGGTCGGTGACGGCCAGCACTTCGGCGCACCGCCGGTCGTGATGGGCCAGCAGCATCCGGGCCCGGTCGGCCAGGCCGTGGAACCGGTACTCGTGCGCGGGCAGCGCCTCGGCGCTGTCGTACCCGGCGGTCCGTTTCAGCGACTCCAGGTAGGCGCCCAGCGGCGGCTCGGCCGCGTGCGGCTGCAGCCCGATGTTCGGGCTGATCCGGGGCAGCACATGGTCCCCGGTCAGCAGCAGGTCCTCGGTCTCCTCGTGCAGGCAGAGATGACCGGGCGTATGCCCGGGCGTCCACACCGCGCGCAGCCGCCGGCCGGGCAGCGGGACCAGCTCACCATCGGCCAGCAGCCGGGTGGGTTCCACCATGTCCAGCACCCAGCGGATCCCCTCCGGGGTGATGACCAGCTCGGCCGCGACATCATCGGGCACGCCGCAGGACCGCAGCCAGGCCCGGTCGCCGGCCGGGCCGCGCACCTCATCCCAGAGCCGGGCCGGCAGCGAGTCCCGTTCCACCGGGTGCATCGCGATCCAGGCACCGGACGCCCCGGCCAGCCGCCCGGACAAACCGTGGTGATCGGGGTGCACGTGGGTGACCACGATGCCGGTGAGGTCGGTGACGGCCGCGCCCGCCTCGGCCAGCCCGGCCTGCAGCGCCTGCCAGGTCGGCTCGGTGTTCATCCCCGGATCGACCAGGACCAGGCCGGTGTCACCGGCGATCAGGTAACTGAGCGTGTAGCGCAGCGGGTTGCCCGGGATCGGCACCGGGATCGACCACAGGCCCGGCCGGACCTGCTCGGTCAGCGGCATCGTGCGGGACTGCCAGGCGTCCCGCTGGGCCACCCCGGTCACCCGCATAACAGCAGCCTATACTGACGCTCACCGTTCAGCAAAGGCGGGGAACACCTCGCGCGGGATGGTCACCGTCCCGCGCCGCCGCCACTCCCGCGGGTAGCCCAGCGAGACCTCCAGGAACGGCACCCCGTCATACCAGGTGGTCCGCGGGATGTGCAGGTGCCCGTAGACGGCCGCGCAGGCCCGGTAGGCCTGGTGCCAGCCCGCCGTCCGGGTGGTGCCGCACCACTGCGCGAACTCCGGGTAGCGCAGCACCCGGGTCGGCTCGCGGACCAGCGGGAAGTGGTTCACCAGCACGGTCGGCAGGGCCGGGTCCAGCGTGGCCAGCCGGCGCTCGGTCAGCGAGATCCGGGCCGCGCACCAGGCCTCCCGGCTCGGGTACGGATCGGGGTACAGGAACCGCTCGTCGGTGCACACCACGCCGGTGCGGTACGCCTCGGCCAGCCCTTCGTCCTTGGTCCGCGCCCCGTCCGGGCGGAACGAGTAGTCATACAGGACGAACAGCGGCACGATGACGGCTGGCCCGCCGGCGCCTTCCCAGACGCAGAACGGATCCTCCGGGGTGAGCACGCCCAGCCCCCGGCAGACCTCGACCAGGCGCTGGTAGCGCTGCTCGCCGCGGAGCCGGACCGGATCCCGGGTGTGGGTCCACAGGTCGTGGTTGCCGGGCACCCAGATGACCCGCGCGAACCGCTGGCTGAGCGTGCCCAGCGCCCATTCGATATCGGCCAGGAACTCGCCGGTGTCCCCGGCCACCAGCAGCCAGTCGGCCGCCGACGAGGGCCGCAGTTGCTGCACGATCTCCCGGTTCTGCGGGTAACCGACGTGCAGGTCGCTGACCGCGAGCAGCCGCGGCGGGTCAGCAGGCATCAGGGTCAGCAGGCATCAGCGCACGTCGGCCAGGTCCGAGGTCCACATGACGATCCGGGTCCGGTCGCCGCGGAACAGGTCATGGGCGTACTCCACCGGCCGGCCGTCGCGGACGTAGGCGATCCGCTCGACCAGCATCAGCGGGTCGCCCTCGTGCACCTGCAGCACCTCGGCCTCCCGGGTATCCGCGGTGACCGGTTCCAGGCTCTCCCGGGCCCGGTACGGGCGGAGCTGGTACTTCTCGTCCAGCAGGTCATACAGCGAGCCGTCCAGCTGGCACTGCAGTAAGCCCGGGCACAGCGCGGCCGGGAACACCGAGTGCTCCACCGCGATCGGCTGCCCGTTGCCCAGCCGGACCCGCCGGATCTCGGCCACTGGGTCGCCCTCGGCCAGCTCGAGCGCGGCCGCCACGGCCGGGCCCGCGGTGCGCGCGGTCGCGGACAGCACCCGCGCCCCGGCCACCATGCCGTGCCGGCGAAGCTGCTCGGAGAACCCGGCCAGCGTGGTCCGGTCCTGCTCCAGCTTGCTCTCGGCCACGAACGTGCCGCCGTTCCGGCCCACCGTGCGGACGACCAGCCCGCGCCGGGCCAGGTTGGCCAGCGCGTGCCGCAGCGTCATCCGGCTGACCCCGAGCCAGCCGGCCAGCGCCTGCTCGGTGGGCATCCGGTCACCCGGCAGCAGCTGGCCGGACGCGATCGCGTCGGCCAGCCACTCCTCGATCTGCCCGTGCCGGGTGCTGCCCGGCTCACGGACGATCTCCGGCGGTGCCAGGCCCATCAGCGCGGGCAAACCCGGTCGCGGCCGCGGCTGTCCCCCCATCAGTCAGCCCATCGGTCAGTCGGCCGGCAGGGCCGTCCCGGGGACCAGGGGCGCATCGTCACCTTCCGGCGCGACCACCGCCGCGAACTCCTTCCGCCGCCCCACCGCGAGGTAGTAGATGATGCCGATGATCACGATGAACGCGAACACCGTCCACAGGATCGGGATGCCGTCCAGCCAGGACATGCCGAAGCTGAGCAGCCCGCCGGTCTGGTTCGGCTTCGGGTTGCTGGCCACCCGCGGCCAGGCGAAGTTGATGATCATCGAGCCGCCGTAGAGCAGCGCCAGCACGTTGACCAGGATGCCCCAGCGGCCCAGCCGGAACGGCGCGCTGACCTTCGGCCAGCCCCGGGTCCGGGCCCGCATCACCACGATGTTGCCCAGGAAGTAGCTGAAGTAGATCAGCCCGGTGGCGGCGATGGCGATGATGCCGGCCCCGGAGTACTTGAGGAACGGCACCGCGGCCAGCAGCGCGACGATGATGCAGGCGAACACCGGGGTGTGCAGCGTCGGCGAGACCTTGCTCCAGGTCTTCGAGAACGGCAGCGTGTTGTCCCGGGACATGCCGAAGCAGAGCCGGATGGTGGCGGCCAGGATGGACAGGCAGCAGACGAAGATGGCCGCCGACACCACCAGCAGGTAGAGAGTGGCCAGCCCGGACGGGAAGTTGGCCTCGATGACGTTGGCCGGGTTCCAGCCCAGGCCGCCGTTCCCGGTGAGCGCGGTGTGCAGGTTCGGGATGGCGACCAGCGTGCCGAGCAGGAACACGCCGCCGATGATGAACGCGCCGATGACCGCGTACAGCACCGCCTTGGGCGCCTGCCGGCGCGGGTCCTTGGTCTCCTCGGCCAGGGTGGACGCGGTGTCGAAGCCGTAGATGACGAACAGGCTCATGAACATCGCGGCCAGGAACGAGGCCGGCCCGACGTGCAGCCCGGCGCTGTTCGTCACCACCTTGAACCCCTGGTGGTTGTGGAACGCCATCAGCACCAGCGCGAACACGAACATGCCGAGGATCTCGAAGACCACCCCGGTGTTGTTGATCAGCGCGACCAGCTTGACCCCGTAGATGTTCAGCACGGTGATGACGGCCAGCGTGATCAGCGCGACCACCAGCTGGGTGTGCAGGCTGGCCGCGTTCAGGCTGTGCCAGCCCAGCCCGTTCAGCGCCGGGATGAGCGCGATCGGCAGCGTGGCCACCACCGCGGTGACGGTGAGGATGCCGGCGAACAGGTAGATCCAGCCGGTGAACCAGGAGTAGGTCCGGCTGGACAGGTACTTGGTCCACTGGAACACCGAGCCGGCCACCGGGTAGTGGCTGGACACCTCGGCGAAGTTCAGCGCGACCAGGAACTGGCCGGCCGCGACCACCGGCCAGGTCCAGATGAACACGCCGCCGATGGTGGTCAGGCCGAGCGCGAACAGGGTGAAGATGCCGGTGGATGGAGAGATGTAGCTGAACGCGACCGCGAACGAGCTGAACAGCCCGAGCGAGCGCTTGAGTTCCTGTTTGTACCCGAACCGGGCCAGGTCAGCGGCATCCCGCTGGTCGTGCTGTTCGGCGGGGGTCTCGGTACTCATCGGCTGCCTCCCCTTGCGATGAGCCGGACGAGTTGAGGCGAATCGTAGAAGCCGGGCCAACTTACTGTCTAGACCCTTTCCGGACGGACCAGTAATCTGCGATCCGATGAGCGAACTGCAGGCGCCCGCCGACCCCGGACTGCTGTTCGACCGGGTGCCCTGCCTGGCCGGCACGCCCCGGACGATCACCCCGCTGCCCGGTGGCCTGACCAACCGCAACTACCAGGTGACCACCCCGGACGGCTGCTTCGTGGCCCGGGTGTGGGCGCAGGGCGACCTGCTGGCCATCAACCGGGACCACGAGCACCACAACTCGGTGGCGGCGGCCAAAGCCGGGGTGGGCGCGCCGGTGCTGGCCTACCAGCCCGCCGAGCAGGTGCTGGTGCTCGGCTACCTGGACGGCCGGACGCTGCGCAACGCCGACGTGGCCGACCCGGCCATGCTGCCCCGGATCGCCCGGGCCTGCCGGATGCTGCACGCCGGGCCGCGGTTCGCCGGCGACTTCGACATGTTCCGGGTGCAGCGCCGCTACCTGGACGTGGCCACCAGGCACGGGTTCAAGATCCCGGAAGGCTACGCCGCGCTGGCGCCCCAGGTGGCCGCGGCCCGGCGCGCCCTGGCCGTGCGCGACGAGGGCACCGTGCCGTGCAACAACGACCTGCTGGCCGCCAACTTCATCGACGACGGCGACAAGATCTGGCTGATCGACTACGAGTACTCCGGCAACAACGACCCATGCTTCGAGCTGGGCAACATCGCCGCCGAATGCAAGCTGCCCCCGGACGGCCTGGCCGATCTGGTCCGGCATTACTACGGGCGGGCGTTGCGGAACAAGATGGCCCGGGCCCAGATCCTCGGCCTGGTGGGCAAGTACGGCTGGACGCTGTGGGGGGCCATCCAGCAGGCCAGCAGCCCGATCCAGTTCGATTTCTGGGCCTGGGCGATGGAACGTTTCGAATCGGCCGCCGCCGGGCTGACCAGCCAGGAGTTCACCCGGCTGCTGGACGACGTGGTGCGCGATGACTGAGCGGGGGGTTCCGGGGGGTCGTCCCCCCGGGTCGGCAGAGCGCTATCGCGTCATCATCATCGGCGGCGGGGTGATCGGCACCAGCGTGGCCTATCACCTGGCCGAACTGGGCTGCACCGACGTGCTGCTGGCCGAGCAGGGACAGCTGTCCTGCGGCACCACCTGGCACGCGGCCGGGCTGGTCGGCCAGCTCCGCGCGTCGGAGAGCGGCACCCGGCTGGTGCAGTACTCCACCGAGCTGTACACAAGGCTGGAGGCGGAGACCGGGCTGTCCGCCGGGTTCCGGCGCTGCGGCGGGCTGATCGTGGCGCGCACCGCGGACCGGCTCACCCAGCTGCGCCGGACCGCGGCCGCCGCCGACGCGTTCGGGCTGCAGGCCGAGCTGCTCAGCCCGGCCCAGGCGGCCGGGCGGTACCCGCTGATGGACACGGCCGATCTGGCCGGCGCGCTGTGGCTGCCGGACGACGGCAAGGCCAACCCGACCGACCTGACCTACGCGCTGGCCCGCGGCGCGCGGGACCGCGGCGTGACCATCCGGCAGCGGACCCGGGTCACCGGCCTCCTGACCGCGGACGGGGCGGTGACCGGCGTGCGGACGGCCGGGCACGGCGACATCGAGGCCGAGATCGTCATCAACTGCGCCGGGCAGTGGGCCAAACAGATCGGCGCCTGGGCCGGGGTGACCGTGCCGCTGCATTCCTGCGAGCACTTCTACGTGGTCACCGAGCAGATCGACGGGATACACCGGGACCTGCCGGTGCTCCGCGACCCGGACGGCTACACCTATTTCAAGGAAGAGGTCGGCGGGCTGGTGGTCGGCGGGTTCGAGCCGGACGCCAAGCCGTGGGTCGCCCCCGAGGACATCCCGCACCCGTTCGAGTTCCAGCTGCTGGCCGAGGACTGGGAGCACTTCGCGCCGCTGATGGAGCAGGCAGAGCTGCGCATCCCGGCGCTGCGCGAGGCCGGGATCAAGAAGTTCTACAACGGCCCGGAGAGCTTCACCCCGGACAACCAGTTCCTCCTGGGCGAGGCGCCCGGGCTGCGGAACTTCTGGGTGGCCGCGGGCTTCAACTCGGTCGGCATCGCGTCGGCCGGCGGGGCGGGCCGGGCGCTGGCCCGGTGGATCCTGGCCGGCGACCCGGGCCTGGACCTGACCGCGGTGGACATCCGCCGGTTCGCCCCGTTCCACGGCAACACCCGGTGGCTGCGCGACCGGGTCGGCGAGGTGCTCGGCCTGCACTACGCGGTGCCCTGGCCGAACCGGGAACCGGTCAGCGCCCGGCCGCTCCGGGTATCCCCAGTGCACTACCTGGTGGCCGCGGCGGGCGCCGTGTTCGGCAGCCGGATGGGCTGGGAGCGGCCGAACGTGTTCGCCCCGCCGGGCACCGAGCCGGTCCTGGAGTACAGCTGGGACGCGCCCAGCTGGGTGCCCTGGTCCGCGGCCGAGCAGCGGGCCGCCCGCCGCGACGTGGCCGTGTTCGACCAGACCTCGTTCTCCAAGTACCTGCTGACCGGGCCGGGCAGCGAGCAGGCGCTGCAGTGGCTGTGCACCGCCGACGTGGCCGTGCCGCCCGGCCGGGTGGTGTACACCGGCATGCTCGGCGGGCACGGCGGCTACGAGTCCGACCTCACCGTGACCCGGCTCTCCCCCAGCGAGTTCCTGCTGGTCAGCAGCTCCGCGGCGACCGAAAAAGACAAAGACCATATTGCCAAACGGCTACCGCCCGGGACTCAGGCCAGTCTGGTCGATGTGACCTCGGCGTATGCCGTGTTCGGCGTGATGGGGCCGCGCTCGCGGGAGCTGCTGGCCGCGTTGTCCCGGGCCGACTTCAGCGACGCGGGGTTCCCGTTCGGCACCAGCCGCGAGGTGGATCTCGGCTACTTCACCGTCCGGGCCACCCGGATCACCTACGTCGGCGAGCTGGGCTGGGAACTGTACGTGCCGGCCGAGTGCGCGGCCGGCGTGTTCGCCGCGCTGACCGCGGCGGGAGACGGGTTCGGCCTGGTCAATGCTGGTTACTACACGATCGAGTCGATGCGGCTGGAGAAGGGGTACCGGGCCTACGGCCGGGAGCTGACCCCGGAGTACAACCCGGTCGAGGCGGGCCTGCTGTTCGCCTGCAAGCTGGGCACGGACATCCCGTTCCTGGGCCGTGAAGCGGTGGAGAAGGCCCGGGTCGACGGGCCGCGGCGGCGGCTAGTGTCGGTGCTGGTGGAGACGGCCGGCGACGGCGAGCGGCGCAGCCCCATGCTGTGGGGCGGTGAGCTGCTGCTCCGGGACGGGGTGCCAGCCGGCCAGCTCACCTCGGCCGCCTGGGGGGAGGCGGTGGGCGGCCCGGTCGGCCTGGGCTACCTGCGCGATCCGGACGGCGGCGTGGTCAGCCGGGACTTCATCGCCGCCGGCCGCTACCAGGTGAACGTAGGCGGCGACCTGCACCCGGCCACGGTCACCCTGCGCCCCCCGTACGACCCAGACAGCACCCGCGTCCGCGCCCGCTAACCCGCCCTCCCCTGCAGCACCCACCGCGCCCACCAACCCCACCGGCCGGCTCACCTCCTCAAGGCACCGCA
>DATCUG010000227.1:0-2856 GCA_036567525.1 Streptosporangiaceae bacterium
CATCCCGGGCATGACCGAGCGGGCCCGGGCCCTGGGCGGCACGCTGCGGGCCGGCCCGCGCCCGGACGGCGGCTTCCGGGTCCGCGCCTGGCTGCCGCTCGGCGCGGCGCCCGCGTCATGATCAGGGTCCTGCTCGCCGACGACCAGACGCTGATCCGGGCTGGCCTGGCCGCCCTGCTCGACGCGGCGGACGGCATCGAGGTGGCGGGCGAGGCGGCGGACGGCGCCGAGGCGGTACGGCTGGCCAGCCAGCTGCGGCCGGACGTGGTGCTGATGGACATCCGGATGCCCGGGCTGGATGGTATCGAGGCGACCAGGAAGATCGCGGCCCAGCCGGAGCTCGGGGGCGTGCACGTGGTCATCCTGACCACGTTCGACCTGGACGAGTACGTGTTCGAGGGGCTGCGGGCGGGCGCGGCCGGGTTCCTGGTCAAGGACACCGACGCGGCCGAGCTGATCCGGGCCGTCCGGGTGGCGGCCGACGGCGGGGCGCTGATGTCGCCCACCGTGACCCGGCGGCTCATCGCCGAGTTCGCCAGCCGGACCGCCAACGCGACCAAGGTGCCCGGCGCGGCCGACCTGACCCCGCGGGAACGTGAGGTGGTCACGCTGGTCGCCCGCGGGCTGTCCAACGACGAGATCGCCGGCCGCCTGTACATGAGCGTGTCCACGGTCAAGACCCACGCGACCCGGGCCATGGCCAAGGTCGGCGCCCGGGACCGGGCCCAGCTCGTGGTGCTGGCCTACGAAGCGGCGCTGGTCCGCCCCGGCTGGTCCGGCTGACCGCCCGGGGTCGTCGCCAGGCGTAGCCAGCCTTGTCCCGCTGGCCGACGACAGCGCCGCAACCGCCCGAGCATGCTGCCGGACATGGTTACTACCAACATCACGGCCGCCATCCGGGCGGTCGACCTCAGCAAGGTGTACGGCACCGGCGACACCGCGGTCCGCGCCCTGGACAGCGTCAGCGCCGGCTTCGCCGATCAGCGGTTCACCGCGATCATGGGACCGTCCGGCTCGGGCAAGTCCACGTTGCTGCACTGCCTGGCCGGGCTGGACACCCCGACCTCGGGCCAGGTGTTCCTGGGCGACATGGAACTGGGCGCGCTGTCCGACACCCAGCTGACCCGGCTGCGCCGCGATCACGTCGGGTTCATCTTCCAGTCGTTCAATCTGCTGCCCGCGCTGACCGTGACAGAGAACATCACGCTGCCGCTGCTGCTGGCCGGGCGCAAGCCGGCCCGGCAGTGGCTGGACGACGTGATCAGCCTGGTCGGCCTCGGTGACCGGCTGGGCCACCGGCCGTCCGAGCTTTCTGGCGGCCAGCAGCAGCGGGTCGCCGTGGCCCGGGCGCTGGCCAGCCAGCCGGAGATCATCTTCGCCGACGAGCCCACTGGCAACCTGGACTCCCGCGCCTCCGCCCAGCTGCTCGGCTACCTGCGCACCGCGGTCACCGAACTCGGCCAGACCATCGTCATGGTCACGCACAACCCGGCCGCCGCCGCGCTGTCCGACGAGGTGCTGTTTCTGGCCGACGGCCGGATCGCTGGCCGCCTGGACCGGCCGGACGCCGACTCGGTGCTGGACTGGCTGCGGTCACTCGGCGGGGAGGGGCTGTGATGCTGGCCATCACGGCCAAGGAGGCCTGGGCGCGGAAACGCCGCCTGGCCGGGATCCTGATCGCGGTCGGGCTCGGCGTCGCGTTCCTGGCCGGCGCGCTCACCTTCGGCGACACGCTGACCGCGAACTTCAACCGGCTGTTCGCCACCGCCACCGCGGGCACCAGCGCGGTGGTGCGCAGCACCACCACCGGCACCGGCAGCGGCATCACCGCTAAGCGCCCGCCGATCCCGGTGTCGCTGCTGGGCACGGTCCGGGCGGTGCCCGGGGTGGCCGACGCGCAACCGTCCATCGCCGGCACGGCCACGCTGCTCGGCGCGGACGGCAAGGCGGTCGGCGGGCTCGGCCCGCCCCGGGCGGCCGGGAACTGGATCTCCGACCCGGCGCTCACCCCGTACCGGCTGGCCACCGGGCACGCCCCGCAGGGCCTGCATCAGGTCGTCATCGACGAGGCCGCGGCCAGCGCGGGCCGGTTGCACATCGGCTCGGTGACCACCGTGCTGGTCCCCCAGCCGGTCCGGGTCCAGGTGTCCGGGCTGGCCACGTTCGGCCGCGCGGCTGGCTTCGGCGGCGCGTCGTATGTCGCGTTCAGTATGCAAGGGGCGCAGCGGTACCTGACCCGCAGCGGGACTACGGGCGGAACCGCCGGCCAGGTCTCCACCATCCAGGTCAGCGCGGCCCGCGGGGTCACCCCGGCCGTCCTGGTCCAGCGGCTGGACCGGGCCCTGCCGCGCGGCGTGCAGGCGATCACCGGCGCGCAGCTGACCAGCGACAACCTGGCCGCGCTGAACTCCGAGTTCCTCACCGCGCTGCGCGTCATCCTGGTCGTGTTCGCGGGGATCGCGCTGCTGGTGGCGGCGTTCTCCATCGCCAGCACGTTCGGCATCCTGGTCGCCCAGCGGACCCGGGAGGCGGCCCTGCTGCGCGCGCTCGGCGCCCGCCGCGGCCAGGTGCTGCGCAGCGTGCTGGCCGAGGCGGTGGCGGTGGGCGTGGCCGGGTCGGCGCTCGGCGTGGCGGCCGGGCTCGGTATCGCGCAACTGCTCAAAGCGCTGTTCGACGCGGCCGGCTTCGCGCTGCCCGCCGGCGGGCTGTCGGTGACCGGCGGCTCGATCGCGGTCAGCCTGCTGACCGGGATCGTGGTCACCGCCGTGGTCAGCCTGCTGCCCGCGCTCCGCGCGTCCCGGGTGTCCCCACTGGAGGCGCTGCGCGAGTCCGCCGCCACGGCCAGCCCGGCGCCGC
>DATCUG010000228.1:0-4777 GCA_036567525.1 Streptosporangiaceae bacterium
GCCTGGGAGGCCGGTGCCATCTCGGCTGGCGCGTCGGCCCGGGCCAGCGGCAGCCGGATGACGAACTGGCAGCCGCGGGCCATGTTCTGCACCGCGATCTGGCCGGCGTGCGCCTCCACGATGCCGCGGGCGATGGACAGGCCCAGGCCGGCATTGTTGTCCGGGCCCGGGGTGCGTGCGGTCTCGGCCCGGAAGGCCACGTCGAACACCCGGGGCAGGGCTTCCTCGGGGATGCCGCCGCAGGCGTCCACCACGCTGACACAGGCCATCCCGCGGTGCACGTCGCCCTGCACCTCGACCAGCCCTTCGGACGGGGTGTGCCGGATAGCGTTGCTCACCAGGTTGCGCAGCGCGCGGCCGAACTCGTCCGCGTCCACCAGCACCGGCAGGCCGCGCACTGACGAGCCGCGCAGCCTTACTCCCTTGGCCCGGGCCAGTGGCTCGGTGGTAGCCAGCGCCTCGGCCACCAGGTCGTCCAGGCCGACCAGGCGGCGGGACAGCCGGAGCGCGCCGGCGTGGATCCGGGCCAGCTCGAACAGGTCGTCGATCATCGCGGACAGCCGGTCCGCCTCGCGGCGGATCTGGGTGTGGTACGTGGTGACCGTCTCGAAGTCGACCACCACGCCGTCTTCCAGCGCTTCCGCCATCGCGCGCAGCCCGGCCAGCGGGGTGCGCAGGTCATGGCTGACCCAGGCGACCAGTTCCCGGCGGCTGGCCTCCAGCGCCCGCTCCCGGGTCCGGGACTCGGCGATCTTCTCGTGCGCCGAGGCCAGCTCGTCGGACAGCGTCTCGAACTCGGCCGCCAGCCGTGCCTTGGGCGGCTCGAAGTAACCGATGCTGCCCACGTCGCGCACCGCGTTCAGCAGCATCCGGCTGGCCGAGGTGACCTGGCGCCCGACGATCAGCGCGACCGCGAAGCCGGCCAGCGCCGCCAGCATCACGACGACCAGCACCACGTTGCGGTCCGCATCGGAGACCAGCATCTGGTGCGCGACGATCTCGACGCCGACCGCCGAGCTGAGGATGACTACCGCGGCCACCACGAACAGCAGCGTGGCCATGGACCGCCGGGCCAGCAGGCGGACGCAGAGCAGGCCGGCCGCGGCCGAGGCGAGGCCCACCCCGGCGACATCCTCAGCGGCCTGCTGGATGGTGGGCCAGTCGACGCCTGTCATGCCTGTCATGCTTCTCCTGGTTCATAGCGGTAGCCCACGCCCCAGACCGTGACGATCCGGCGGGGCGAGGTGGGGTCAGGCTCGATCTTTTCCCGCAGCCGCCGGATGTGCACGGTGACCGTGGAGGTGTCACCGAACGTCCAGCCCCATACGTGCGCCAGCAGCTGATCCCGGCTGAACGCCTGGCGCGGCCGGCGCATCAGGAACACCAGCAGGTCATACTCCCGGGAGGTGAGCGCCAGCGTGCTCTCGCCGAGCATCACCGAGTGCGCGCCCAGGTCCACCACCAGGTTGCCGTCCTTGATCACGCCCAGCGCGGGCGGGTCGGGCAGCCCGCCGCCACGTGCCCGGCGCAGCACCGAGCGCACCCGCAGCGCCAGTTCGCGCGGGCTGAACGGCTTGGTCACATAGTCGTCCGCACCGGTCTCGAAGCCGACCACCCGGTCGGTCTCCTCGCCCAGCGCGGTCAGCATCACCACCGGGATCGGCCACTGCGCGCGCAATCTGCGGCACACCTCCAGACCGTCGATGCCGGGCAGCATCAGGTCAAGGACCACCAGGTCCGGCGGCTCGGCGGCGACCCGGCGCAATGCCTCGTAACCGTCGCCGACACATTCCACGTGGTGCCCATCGCGCGTCAGATAACGCCCGACGACATCGGCCAGGGTGGCGTCATCGTCCACGACGATGATCCGGCCCGGCCGGTCGGGGTTGGTGTTCACTCCTCCACGGTAAAGGCCTAACCGGATTTGTGCCGCTGACCGGGACACATCCGTCACAGGTCCGTAAGGGTCGTTTCGGCCTGACCGCCGTTATGCTCGTCGCCGCCGTGACTACGCCCGGCTGCGCTGCCTGGGCACGGCGGCTGCCGGGTGCGCTGCCCGGTGACCCTGGATGATCCGGGTGCGCTGCCCGGACGAAGCGGAAGGAGGGGGACCGCGTGCTCGGTGAGCTGTACGAAGACGCTCTTACCGGCCTCGCGCGGCCGGAAATCGAGCACGCCGACGGCCGGCGTACCCCCCTGCGGATCGATGACTGGCTGCATGTCATCCCGGGTGACATGTCCATCCTGGACCGCTGCCAGGGGCACACCCTGGACGTGGGCTCCGGGCCCGGCCGGCTGACCGTCGCGCTGGCCGAGCGGGGCGTCCCCGCGCTGGGCATCGACATCACCCTGTCGGCCGTTCAGCTGGCCAGGTCGTGCGGCGCGCTGGCGCTGCACCGGGACGTGTTCGCCACCGTGCCGGGCACCGGCCGGTGGGCCCGGGTCCTGCTGGCTGATGGCAACATCGGCATCGGCGGCGACCCGGACGCGCTGCTGAGCCGGGTGGCCGAACTGCTCAAGCCGGCCGGGCAGGCCCTGGTCGAAGTGGAGCCGCCCGGTTCCCCGCTGGCCAGGGAAATGGTCCGGCTGAGCCATCAGGGCCGGTTCAGCTCCTGGTTTCCCTGGGCGTCCATCGGCGCCGACCAGATCACCGAGCTGGGCCTGAACGCGGGTCTCGCGGTGACCGAGGTGTGGACCGACGCCGGGCGCTGGTTCGCGGCCCTGTCCCGCGGCCTGTCCTGAGCGGCCAGCGCGTGCGGCCCAGGCCGTGCGGTCCGGGCCGTGCTGCGCTGGCCGTGCGGCGCTGGCCGTCTCGCGGGTCACGTCTCGTCCCGTGGGTCTCGCCGGTCCCATCTCTTCCCAGGTCGGATGGCCTTAACGATTGATTACGACCAGGCCGTAACTAGCCCGTTGCGCTCGGCTGACTGGCAGCGTGGAACACATGACAGGCATGGCGGCAAAGGTCCGCATCGGCGCGGCGGCAGCCGTAGCGGCAGGGCTCATCGGGCTGGTGTTCCTCAGCGTGCACCCGGACCGGCTCACCACGTGGGCCGGCGTGGTCCCGCTGGCCGCCGTGCTGTGGGCCGCGTTCGCCGCCGGCGTGCTGCTGGTCCGGCGCATCCCGGTCCGCTGGGCCGCGCCGGTGATCCTGCTCGGCGCGATCGGCATGCAGCTGGCCGCCCTGTCCGCGCCGCCGCAGGGCAGTGATGACCTGTACCGGTACATCTGGGACGGCCGGGTGCAGGCGGCCGGCATCGACCCGTACGCCTACTCGCCGGCCGCGCCCCAGCTGGCCTTCCTGCGGGACCGGTTCCTGTGGCCGCATCACGCCACCCTGTGGTGCGTGCCCCGGGGCACTCAGCTGGCCGGCGCGCCGCACGGGCTGGCCGAGCACGGCTGCACGCTGATCAACCGGCCTATCGTGCACACCATCTACCCGCCGGTGGCGGAGGCCTACTTCTACCTGGTCCACCTGGTCACCCCGGCCGGCTCAGGGACCACCCCGATCCAGGCGGCCGCCGCCCTGTGCGCGGTCGGGGTGACCATCCTGCTGCTGGCCGGCCTGGGCCGGCTGGGCCTGGACCGGCGGCTGGCCGTGCTGTGGGCCTGGTGCCCGACGGTGGCCCTGGAGGCCGGCAACAACGCGCACGTCGACGTGCTGGCGGCCGGTCTCACCGCGGCCGCGCTGCTGCTGCTGGCCCGCCGGGGCCGGCTGCGCCGGTCGCTGGCCGGCGGGACCCTGCTGTCCCTGGCCATCTGGACCAAGGTCACCCCGGTGCTGGTCGTGCCCGCGGTGGCCAAACGCCGCTGGTATGCGCTGGCCTCGGCCGGCCTGTTCGCCACCGTGGCCGTCTACCTGCCGCACGTGCTGGCCGTGGGCAGCCGGGTGATCGGGTTCGTGCCCGGCTACCTGCAGCAGGAGGGCTACAGCAACGGCTCCCGGTTCCTGCTGCTCGGCACGCTGGTGCACGGCCAGCTCGGCCTGCTGGCCGCGTTCGCGGTGCTCGCGGTGACCGGCCTGCTGGTGCTCTGGCACACCGACCCGGACCAGCCGTGGCGCGGCGCGGTCGTGATGACCGGGGCCGCGCTGGCCGTCACCACCCCGCCGTTCCCCTGGTACACGATGCTGCTGGTCATGCTGGTCGCGTTCGACGGGCGGGTCGAGTGGCTGGCGTTTGCCATGGTCAAGTACTTCGCGGTCGGCGAGCCGCTGCCCGGGGTGCAGGTCGGGATCGCGGCCATCGAACGGGCCGGTTATGCCGCCGCGCTGGCCGTGGTCGTGCTGGTCAGCCTGGTCCGCTGGCAGCGCAGCCGGAGCCGTGGGACCCGGCCGGCACCGGTCACCCCGCCGGCCGCGCCACCGGTCACCGGGCCGGCTGCGCCGCCGGTCATCCAGCCGGTGCCCGCGCAGCCGGTGTCGCTGTTCACCAAGCCGATCCGGCCCACCACCCCGGCCGGGCCGGCCACGGCCCCCTCGGCCACCCGATGAACCGCGGCGCCCCCGGCCGCACGATGAGCCGCGGCGCCCCTAGCCGTACGATGAGCCGCGGCGCCTCGGCCACCCCGTGAACTAGCTGGTGGTGGGGGGTACCGCTAGCCGGTAACCAGGCGCAGTCTGGAGGTAACAGCAGTATCTCCGGACAGGTGCGAAACGATGACCGGATCAACCGCGGTGGCTATCGTCACCCCGATCGTGGCCCTGATCACCCTGGCCTTCTGGCTGAGCCTGCTCTTCTACGTTGGCAGCCATCCGTCCTGGCGGGGTCAGCGGCAGGCC
>DATCUG010000229.1:0-3924 GCA_036567525.1 Streptosporangiaceae bacterium
GGACCTGTATAAGGCGCAGCTGTCGGTGTTCCTCGACCCGGACGACCCCGCGGTGCAGGCCGAGGCGGCCCGGCAGGGCATCCCGGCGGACTGGATCGACGCCGCCCAGCACTCGCCGGTGTACGCGCTGGCCGTCCGGCACCGGGTCGCGCTGCCGCTGCACCCGGAATACCGGACGCTGCCCATGGTCTGGTACATCCCGCCGCTGTCCCCGGTGGCCGACGTGGTGGCCGCGGCCGGCTACGACGAGGCCAACCCGGACCAGGTGTTCGCGGCCATCGACGCGCTCCGCATCCCGGCCGAGTACCTGGCCAGCCTGTTCACCGCGGGCGACGTGCAGCCGGTCCAGCAGGTGCTGCGCAAGCTGGCCGCGGTGCGGGCCATGATGCGGGCCCATCAGCTCGGCCAGCCCGCCGACACCGCGCTGGCCACGGCGGCCGGCGCGTCCCCGGCCGAGCTGGAAGACCTGTTCCGGCTGCTGGCCATCGCCAAGTACGAGGAGCGGTACGTCATCCCGCCCGCGCACACCGAGGACGCCGGGCGGCTGATGGCCCAGCATGAGGAGCTGTTCTCGCAGTGCAGCCTGGACACCGACGGGGGCCCCGGGATGGGTGGGGAGGGGCCGCCCCCGTCGGTGGCGTCGTTCCACCCCGGGGGGCAGACGTTCCGGGACTCCGGCGGCCAGGTCCGGTTCAACCTGCTGGGCTGGGACGGCCGTGGCGACGCGCCGCACCTGTTTCCGGAAGAGGGCACGTCATGACCGCGCTGCCCGGTTACAAGGTTCCGTCGATCCTGCTGCAGTACCCGACCCGGGCGCTGTTCGGCGGCCTCGACGAGCTGACCGCCGCGGCCCAGTCCTGCCCGCGGACCGCCCGTGGTGATCTGCTGGAATTCCTCGGCTGGCTGCGGGCCACCCCGCCGCACCAGGTCGCCCAGCACTACGTGGAAACGTTCGACCTGCGCCGCCACTGCGCGCTGTACCTCACCTACTACCGGCACGGCGACACCCGGCGGCGCGGCATGGCCCTGCTCGCATTCAAGACCGCCTACCGCGCAGCCGGGCTGATACTCACCGATGAAGACCTGCCCGACTACCTGCCGGTGGTGCTCGACTTTGCCGCGGTCGCGCCGGCCGGCCAGGACCTGCTCCGCCAGCACCGGGCCGACCTGGAACTGCTCCGCCGGGCCCTGCACCAGGCCGGCACCCCGTACGCCCAGGTGGTGGACGCGGTGTGCGCCCAGCTGCCCCGGCTGGCCCGGCGTGACCTGCTCCGGGTCCGGGCGGCCGAGGAGCAGGGTCCGCCCGACGAGCAGGTCGGCCTGGCGCCGTTCGCGCCACCCGGTTACCTGACCGGCCAGGAGGTGAGCCGGTGACCGGGCTCAGCGCAGGGCAGATCTTCTGGTGGGTCGGGCTGCCCTACCTGGCTCTCGGCATCTTCGTGGTCGGGCACATCTGGCGCTGGCGTTACGACCAGTTCGGCTGGACCAGCCGGTCCACCCAGCTGCAAGAGCGGCACTGGCTGAAGTGGGGCAGCCCGATCTTCCACTACGGCACGTTCGCCGCCATCGCCGGGCACGTGCTCGGCATTCTCATTCCCGCGGCCTGGGTCACCGCGATCGGCATCCCCGAGTCTGCCTATCGCTGGATCGGGGCCATCCCCGGGGCCATCGCCGCCGTGCTGGTCATCCTCGGCGTGATCATCCTGGCCGGGCGCCGGCTGCTGGTGCCCCGTGTCCGCGCCACCACCAGCACCGTGGACTATGTCGCGCTGATCCTGCTGCTGATCATCATCCTGACCGGGGCCGCGCCGACCATCGGCGTCAACCTGTTCGGCGGCGGCTACGACTACCGCAGCACGGTCGCGCCCTGGTTCCGTGGCTTGTTCAGCTTCCAGCCTGACGTGACGCCGATCGCGCACGCCCCGGTCATCTACCAGGTGCACGCCACCGCGGCCTGGGTCATCCTGGCCATCTGGCCGTTCAGCCGGCTGGTGCACGCGTGGAGCTACCCGCTGTGGTATCTGTGGCGGCCGTACATCGTCTACCGCCGCCGCCGGCCCGCGCCGCCGCCGGAGCCCGGCACGGCCGGGCGCCGCTGGCGCAAGATCGGCGCCCCGTACTGACATGGAGCTGCCCCAGCTAGCCCAGCGCAGCGAGATCCTGACCGGGGTCCAGGCCGGGGTGCGCGGCCTGTTCCCCGGGTACTTCGCGCTGGTCATGGCGACCGGCATCGTGTCCACCGCACTGCTGGCCGACGGGACCACCGGGTTGTCGGTGGCCCTGCTGATCCTGGCCATCATCTGCTATCTGGTGCTCCTCACCGCTTACGGCTGGCGGATCACCAGCTACCGGGCCGAGTTCCTGGCCGACGCGACCAGCCCTGTGCTGGCGTTCAGCCTGTTCACGTTTGTCGCTGGCTCGGACGTGCTGGGGGCGCGCCTGGCCTCAGCCGGCTACGTCGCGGTGACCGAGATTTTGCTGGTGCTGGCCGGGGCGGCCTGGCTGCTGCTCAGCTACGGGACCCCGCTGGTCCTGATCACCCGGCACGGCGACCAGTCGGCGCTGGCCGGCATCAACGGCGGCTGGTTCCTGTGGGCGGTCGGCACCCAGTCGATCGCCGTCTCGGTCACCTCGCTGGCCGCGCCGCTGCCCAGCGGGCTGGCCGTGCTGGCCGTGGTGATGTGGTCGGTCGGCGTGGTGCTGTACCTGATCCTGGCCACGCTGGTGCTGGCCGGCCTGCTGCACTTCCCGGTGCAGCCGGCCCGGCTGACCCCGGCTTACTGGGTGTTCATGGGTGCGACCGCGATCAGCGTGCTGGCCGGGGCCAAGCTGCTCGAACTGCCCGCCAGCCCGCTGCTGGCCGAGATGCACCCGGTGGTGGCCGGCCTGTCGTTCATCCTGTGGGCGTTCGGGTCCTGGCTGGTCCCGCTGCTGGTCGGCCTGGGCGTGTGGCGGCACCTGATCCGCCGGTTCCCGCTGCGCTACGACCCCGGGCTGTGGAGCATGTCGTTCCCGCTCGGCATGTACTGCGTGGCCAGCGAGACGCTGGGCCAGGCGGTGCACGTGCCGTGGCTGGTGTCGGTGGGCCACGACGGGACGTGGGTCGCGTTCGCCGTCTGGGTGCTGCTGTTCGCCGCCATGCTGGCCGCCCTGGCCAGCCGGTTCTACTCGTCCACGCCGACGTAGGTGTGCGCGAACCAGCGGGAGAACTGCGGGTCGCTCAGCACCAGGCCGAGCCGGGCCCGGCGCAGCCCGTAGGAGAAGCCGCTGCCGCCGTCCGGGCCCGCGTTGAACAGGCTGAGCATCAGGTTGGAGAATTCCTGGTGCCGCCAGATGTGCGGCAGCCGGGTCTGTGAGTAGCGGTCCAGCCGGCCGCCGTCGCCGCGGCCGCCGTACCGCTCGATCAGGCCGCCGGCCAGTTCGGCCGCGTCCTGGATGGCGATGTTCATGCCCTTGCCACCGGCCGGGGTGATCAGGTGCGCCGCGTCGCCGGCCAGGTACAGGCGGCCGTGCTGCATCGGATCGCACAACCGGACCCGCAGGTCGAGGATGTCCCGCTCGGTGAACTCGCCCCGCTCGACCGGGGGCCGGCTGCCCGCGCCGTCGCACACCACGACGGCCAGACATTCGATCGTCACCGGTGCGCCGTCCGGGCCGGCCGTGGCCCGCACCAGCGCGCCGTCGCCAGCCTGCTCGATACCGGTGACGGTGACGCCGAACCGCACGTCGCCGCCGCGGGCCAGCAGGTCCCCGGCCCAGTCCGCGACCAGGTCGTGCTGCGGGTAGATGTAGTGGCCGCGCCCGCCGCACAGCTTTGCGTAATCGAGCAGGAAGGCCTGCCCGTCGGCGCGCCACTCGCACTGGCCGACCCGCAGGCCGCCGCGCAGGATCGGGCCGGCCAGGCCGTGCCGCTGGAGTAACTCG
>DATCUG010000230.1:0-4990 GCA_036567525.1 Streptosporangiaceae bacterium
CTTGCGGAGCCGGGAGATCAGCTCCTTGCGGGGGTGGCTGATCCGGGCGGGGGCGGGGTCATGGATGACCGCGCACCTGTTTTGCCTGAGGGGGATCCCACCGAACCGTGCTACCAGGTCCTTCTTGCCCTCCCGCGTCAGCCTGGCCTCGAAGCAGGTCCTGGGGCCGTGGCCGGTGATAGCTTTTGCCTTGTAGCGGGCGGCCATCTTGGCCACGGAGGACTTGTGCTTGGCGGCTAGGGTCTTCAGCATCGATGTCTGGGCGTACCAGGCCAGCCGGTTCAGCCGCCAGACGTCCTGGGCGAGCAGGTAGTAGTTCACGATGCCCCGGTATTCGGTGCCGTAGATCCGGACGATGTCGTAGGCGTCCAGGTTCTGCAAGCCGGGCCGGTGCCAGGGTTTGCCTTTGCGCCGGTAGGGGGCGGTCTTGGCCTTGATCACGTCCGGCGGCACGCGCAGTGCGATCCTCCCGTTGGCCGACCGGCGGCCGTGGGTGATCCTGGTGTCGCAGTGCTGGACGATGATGTGGTAGCCGAGGAACCGCGCCGGCTGGGTGCGGGCGTGGCTGATCAGGGTCTTGTCCTGGTTCAGTTCCAGCCTGAGGGTCTCCCGGAGGAACCGGGTCAGCTCGGCCTTGATCTGCTCGGCTTCGGCCTTCGGCCCGGTGAATCCCAGGATGTGGTCGTCTGCTTATGCCGAGGACCGGGTTATGCCGACCGGCCTGCTGGATGGCCCGCCTGGCGGGCGGGGTGTCGTTCTGTCAGCGGCATAACCCGGTGGTCCTGGCAGGGCTATAGGTTGTCGAGGAACGCCAGCAGGGCGTCCGGGGGCCGGTAGCGGCCCGGGGCGGTGCCCGGCTGGTGGACGCGGTCGAGGGCCTTTTCCTTGATGCTCATGTCGGCGTGAAGGTAGATTTGCGTGGTTTCGGTCCCTTCGTGGCCTAGCCAAAGGGCGATGACCGAGGTGTCGACGCCGTTCTTCAAACTGGTAGAGAGCAATGTTCCAACCACTCCGAATACCTCAGCCGGAGCCGGGTGCGTGGTGGCTATTCCCCGGGTTGGTGATTACGGTCGCGGGCTAGCTCAGCGGCGTAGCGGGTCCAGTCTGCTCCGGCTTCGTGCATCCAGCGGACGGCGGTTCCCGGGGCTAGGCCGAGGAGGTCGGCGAGGACGGCGGCGGGCAGCCGGGCGGCGAGGTCGGTCAGAGCGGCGCGGCGTCCGGCGCGTGGCGGGATGCCCAGCGCGCGGAGCCGTTCGGCGAGCCGCGCGGGGGTGATCGGGCGTCCGGGCAGCAGGCCTGGGAACAGCCATTTCCGGTCGGGCGGCGTGCCGATGCCGGTGTATGGCCTGCCGTCGGCGATGAGGGTGAGCAGCAGCTCGCCGAGCTGGTGCGGGACGGGGACGTCGTGCTGGCCGAGCCGGATGGTGATGCCGTCGTGGTGGCTGGTCACCTGGCTGGTGGTGAGCGCGGCGATGCGGGTCATGGGCTGGCCGTAGAGCAGGACGAGGCAGCCGGCGGCCCGGTCGGTGAGGTCGGTGCTGTCGTCGTGCAGCAGCCGGGTCGCGAGGTCCCAGCGCTGGCTGTCGGTGATCGTGGTTCCGGTGTGCCGCTGAGGGCCGGGGATGTCGAGGGGCGGGCAGTGCCCGTGGCGGGCGGCCCAGGTGAGGAAATCACGGACGTAGCTGGCGCCAGGGCTGGTGGCCAGCCAGTCCTCGGCGTCGGCCTGGCGGCAGCCGGGCAAGGTGGTGCCGCGCTCGCCGAGCCAGCTGAGGAACCGCGCTGCTGCCTTGATGGTGTTCCGGGCGCGGGCGGTGTATGTCCGGGGCCGGCTGCCCGGGCCGGCGGTGCGGCGGAGCCGGCGCATCACGTGCCAGGTCGCGAAGGCGTGCACGAGCCGGCGATGCCCGGGGTCAGTGATGGAGGCGAGCATTGCGGCGAGCCACTGCTCGGTGCGGGTGAGTTCCTCGTCGCGGGGCGGCAGTACGCCGCTGGCAGTGAGGATGTGCCGCAGGTAGCTGGCGGCCATGGGCTGCGGATGCTGGTCGAGGGCCTCGTGGGTGACAGCGAGCCGCCCGGTGGCCAGGCCGGCGAGGATGCCCGCACCGGCGCCGGTACGCAGCCAGTTCAGCGCGGTCTTCGGGGTGCGCGCGGCAGTGATCGCCTCGAGGACTGCGGTGAGGCCGCCGGGGATGTTCCCGGTCCTGTCCGACAACAGCATGACCGCGCGGCGCCGCAGGCTGCACCGGGCACAGCGGTGTTTCTCGAACATCTTGTCCTCGATGCCGCAGTCGGTGCACGCGCTGGTGACGGGCAGTCCGGCGCAGCTGGCGCAGGTGTCGGCGTCCGGGCCGGGCGGGCTGACTGGCCGGCGGACCTGGCCGCAGGACGCGCACGGGATACGGCGGCTCAGCGCTGCGGTATAGCAGGTGTCGCAGACCGGCCCCTCGGGCCAGCGTGCCTGCGGCGGGCGGTCCTGGCCGCAGCGCGCGCAGGCCGCGGTGGGGCGCAGGGTGCACTGCTTGCAGACGGGCTTGCCGGTGCCGGCGAAGGCGCAGGGCCGTATCCGCCCGCACACGCTGCAAGCCGCTGCCGGGAGCCGGTAGCAGTTCACGCAGATGTCCGGCTTGCCGTCGCGTCCGCGGACCGCGGCCGGCGCGGTCGTGCCGCACACCCCGCAGGGCCGGTGCCGCGCCGGACTGCGGCGACGGCACACCTCGCACACAGGCTGGCCGGCGTCGTCCCGTCCGGCTACGGGTTTGACTTTGCCGCACCCGGCGCAGGCAGCGGCCAGCTGCCAGGCCCGGCACCGCTGGCACACGCCGCCGGCATCGCTGCGGAACAACGGCCGCCCCGTCCGGCCGCAGGCCGCGCATGCGGGCACGGGCACGGCCGTCGACCCGCGGGCGGCCAGCTCGGCGGCCAGCGCCGCGGCCAGGTCCCGCAGCACGGCCGGGCTGGTGACAACCGCGTCCACCGCGGCGGCGGCCTCGCTGGCTGGCAGGGACCCGTCAACGGCGACCACGTGCCGGATCAGCACTTCGCGGCGGCAGGCAGCGCACGGCCGCCGCGTGTCGCGGCCGGGCAGCTCATGGCCTTCCGCGCAGCGGGCCACTACCGCGACCCGGGGCCGGGGATCACCCGGGCCCGCACCGGGCGAGGCCGCTCCGCCCCGCCCGGCGGCGCCGGCCTGGTCTTGCCGGCCGCGGGCGTGACACCCACTTCGATGAGCTCGCCGGGCTGGCAGCCGAGGATGTCGCACAGCGCGGCCAAGGTGGCCAGGCTCAGCCGCTCCGGGACACCCGTGACCAGCCGGTAGACCTGCTCGCGAGACAGCTTGATGCCGCGCTCGGCCAGCAGCGGCCCCAGCTGCGTGGTCGCGTACATCTCCTTCTCGGCCATCAGCCGTCGCAGATGCCACCGGTAACTGGCCGTTCGTGCTGCCATCCTTGCCGTCCTCTCCCTCGAAAGCGCGGGCCAGCGCGGCCCGCAGCATCCGGTTCCTGGCGTCCTGCCCGACCGTCGTGTAAACAGCAGTGGTCGAAGCCCACGAATGGCCGGCCTGCTGCTGCACGAACAGCGGATCGGCGCCGTCTTCGATCAGGTGCGAGATGTAGGAATGACGCAGGCAGTGCACCGACAGTTCGCCCGGCAGCCCGGCCGCGGCCCGCCATAGCGCGAACCGGTCATCGATCTGGCGGGGCGAGATCCGCCCGCCCCGCTCAGTCAGCCACAGCGCCGGGTGACCGCCCGCCTCATAACACGGCCGCACCTGCTCGATGTACTGGGCCAGCGCCTCAGCCGTCCACGGCATCACGGTGGCGACCGCCCGCCGCCGCGGCGGGCTGCCCCGCATCGCCTTGCCGTACCGGACATGGCACACACCCAGCCCGCCCAGCTCAGGAGCCGCCGGGTTCACCGCGAAGTCAGCCACATCCAGCATCGCGGTCTCCCGCCGCCGCAGCCCCCATCCGTAGACCACCTTGAACAGCGCCGCGTCGCGGAACGCGGCCAGCCAGCCCTTACGCCGCGACGACGCCGACCGCTCGACATGATCATCAGCGGCGTCCAGGAACGCCTGCAGCTCAGCCCTGGTCAGCGGCCGCCGCTCCGGCCGTCCCTCGTACTCCGCCGCGTGCACGGCGGTGTTGCCCTCATAGCAAACCTGCACAGGACGGGCGCCGGCCTGCTGCTCGCACTCGGCGATCCAGCCGTACCGCGGATCGCACACGTAATCCAGGAACGCCGCTAATGCGCCCTCATAGGAGCGGATCGTCGAATGCGCCCACCCGCCGGAGGCGACCCACTGCTCCACCTGCCCCGGCGTCCACTGCCACGGCCACGCCCCGGTGAACCCGGCGAACCGTCGCACCAGCCGGACCCGCCCGTCGATCAGCGGGCCGGTCAGCCGCCGCGCGGCCTGCTGGCGCCGCCAGCCCTCCACCATCGCGTCGAACAGCGCGGGCTCGGGCCGCAGCGGCACCGCGCCGTCCACCAGCACTAAAGCAGCCGACCCAGCGGCCTTCCGCGTCCTTACCATGAGCACCCCCACCAACAACGCACCAGGCACAACCATGCCAGCACCAGATGCAACCCGATCAGATGCCACATCCTGGCACCCGCCGCAACCGCCAACGCGCACCCCCAGGCCAGCCGCGTGTCGCGATCACATGCCTGGCGCGTGCAGCGGCCCGCCCCGCGACAGCAACCGCGTCATCCCACCCACCGGGAACTGCCTGGCGATACACCCGATGCAACCCCGCCCGGTCAGGTGCATCAAGATCAGCTACGACGCAACATACAGGCACCATCCGCAACCGGACCAGACGCCGCATCCTGGCATCAGATACAACCCGCTGACGACATCCCAGGTCACGGCCACCGCCACGCCCCCCGCGCGCCCGGTGCACCGCAGGACCACACGCTGCACCGCAGGCAGCCCATGTTCACGCGACCTGCCGAATGATGCACCAGATGCAACTCCGCTCACTTG
>DATCUG010000231.1:0-3272 GCA_036567525.1 Streptosporangiaceae bacterium
CGGTGACGTCTACTCCAGCGGCAGCCACGACTGGGCTCCGCCTGGCTGGACCACCAACGGCAACACCTGGACCAATACCACTTCGGGACAGCAGGTGCCCGCGGCGGCCGGCGGGCAGGCGTACGCGGCGCGGGCCGGCACCGACCTCAACTGCACCGGCGCCGAGTACACACTGTCCGGCATCCAGGCCGCTATCAAGGCCGGCATCTTGTCCGAGGGAGTCATCGACAACGCGCTGACCCGCGTGCTCACGGTCCGGATGGAAACCGGCGAGTTCGACCCGCCTGGCCAGGTGTCCTACACCAAGATCACCAAGGCAGCGATCCAGAGCCCCGCGCATCAGGCACTGGCGGAGAAGATCGCCGCGGAGGACCTGGTCCTGCTGAAGAACGGCAACGTGACCGGCACGTCCTCTCCGCTGCTGCCCGCCGACCCGGCCAAGCTGAACAACGTGGTCATCGTGGGCGACCTGGCGAACACTGTTACCCTCGGCGACTATTCCGGCGACCCGGCGCTGCGGGTGAACGCGGTCCAGGGCATCACCGCCGCGCTGAAGGCCGCCAACCCCAACGCCACGGTGACGTACGACTCGTGCGGCACCTCCACCACGACCACGACAGCCGCGTCCTGCTCGGCGGCCACCCAGGCCGCCGTCAAGACCGCCGACCTGGTGATCGTGTTCGCCGGGACCGACACCAGCGTGGCCACCGAGGGCCAGGACCGGACCACCCTGGCCATGCCCGGCAACTACAATTCGCTGATCAGCCAGGTGGCCGCGCTCGGCAACCCCAGGACGGCACTGGTGCTGCAGACCGGCGGCCCGGTCGACATCTCCGCTACCCAGGGCGACTTCCCGGCCATCGTGTTCAGCGGATACAACGGCGAAAGCCAGGGCACCGCGCTCGCGGACGTGCTGTTCGGCAAGCAGAACCCGAGCGGGCACCTGGACTTCACCTGGTACGCCGGCGACTCCCAGCTGCCGCCGATGAAGAACTACGGGCTCACCCCGTCGCAGACCGGCGGGCTTGGCCGGACGTACCTGTACTTCACCGGCACCCCCACCTACCCGTTCGGCTATGGGCTGTCCTACTCCCGCTTCGCGTATTCGGGCGTCAGCATCGCGCCGAAACACGTCAGCGCCGACGGCACCGTGCACGTCAGCTTCAACGTCACCAACACCGGCACCGTCGCCGGCGCCACCGTGGCCCAGCTGTACGTCACACCGCAGTTCACCGTGTCCGGCACCGAACTGCCGAAGCAGCAGCTGGCGGGCTTCCAGCGGACCGGAGTGCTGGCCCCCGGGCACACCCAGCACATCAGCCTGGCCGTCAAGATCTCTGACTTGAGCCAGTGGGACGAGCAGTCTCTCAAGCAGGTGGTCTACGACGGCCCGTATCAGTTCCGGGTCGGCCCCGACTCGGCCACCAGCGCTGGCTCCGGCACGGCCGCCGTCAGCGGCGCGATCACCCCGCAC
This sequence comes from Streptosporangiaceae bacterium, assembly GCA_036567525.1. Lineage (GTDB taxonomy): Bacteria > Actinomycetota > Actinomycetes > Streptosporangiales > Streptosporangiaceae > RYN-230. Next base: position 1,475 of record DATCUG010000231.1, read on the forward strand.
ATCCAGTACGTCACGGTCCAGCCCGGCCAGGTGGTCCTCAAGCCTGGCGACACCCTGGACCTGACCGGCAAGAACCCGTGGATAGCGCCCGACACCAATTCCGCGCTCGAACAGCCGCACGCCCCCGCGGACAACATCGTGGAGGCGGTCAACAACGACCAGTCATTCGCCGACCTGTCCCGCGCACATGTGCGGTACAGCAGCAGCGACCCGCTGGTGGCCACCGTGAACGACAAGGGAGTGGTGACCGCGGCCGGGGTCGGCGTGACCACGTTGCGAGTGACGGTCGACGGGGTCACCAGCACCGCCCCGCTGGCGGTCAGGCAGCCGTTCACGCTGACCGCGCCGGGGGTCGCCGGCCCGGGTTCGAGCGTCACGGCGACCACCACGTTCCCCAATACCGGCCCGGCCGCGCTCCGCAACGTGCGGATGACCCTCACCGGACCGGCCGGATGGACGGTCACCGCCACCTCGCCGGCGTCGTTCGCCACCGTGGCACCCGGCCAGACCGTGCAGACCACCTGGTCCGTCACGGCACCGGCGAACGCGGCCCCCGGCAGTTACCCGCTCTCGGCGTCGGTGACGTTCACCGGGCGGACCGGGCAGGCCAGCTCGGACGACGCCACCCAGATCTCGGTCCCATTCGCGTCGTTCACCAGCGCGATCGACAACGTCGGCATCAGCGATGACAACAACCCGTCGGCCGGCAACCTGGACGGCGGCGGGGCCAGCTATTCCGCCCAGACGCTGGCCGCGGCGGGCCTGACCCCGGGTGCCACGGTCACGCACGACGGCCTGACGTTCACCTGGCCGGCCGCCCAGCCGGGCACGCCCGACAACGTCGTCGCCGGCGGCCAGACGATCCCGGTATCCGGCTCGGGGTCCACGCTCGGCTTGCTCGGAGCCGGCGACTACGGCGCCGCAGGCGGCACCGTGACCATCACCTACACCGACGGCAGTACCCAGTCGTCCGACCTCACGTTCTCCGACTGGTGGTCCAAGACCGCCCCGCCAGGCGGCGACATTCTCGCCACCATGCCCTACATCAACACCGCGACGGGCCAGGAGAACCAAGGAGGGGTCAGCGTGTACTACGTCGGGATACCGCTGCAGAAGGGCAAGACGGTCAAGTACGTCACCATCCCCGACATCAGCCAGACCGCTGTCCAGGGCCAGAACGCGATGCACATCTTCGCCGTGAGCATCGGCTGATCCCAGGCGCGACTATGCCGCCCTGGACCATGTGCCCAGGGCGGCACCAGGCTGGCCACCTCCGAATTAGATAGCATGTTCAGTTGTGGTTCTCAAATGATTCGTGCTAGTATTCGATTACGGCTGAGAGGGGGTGGGCCGGATGGGCGTTACAGGGCGCGCCGTGGACGATGAGGAGCCGTCGTGGCTGGATGACGGCCTGCCGCCTGATCCGGGGGGTGATGACCGCTACTGGCCGGGTGACCTGGCCGAGGTGGTCACCCAGTCGGACGCCGATGAGGCGGAGCAGGCGGAGATCCGGTGGCGGCTGCTGACCGCCGGGATCGAGACCGGGTTCGCGCACGCTCCCGGCGCGCCGGTCGTTCCGGGGGTGCAGGCTGGTCCAGGCGGCGGGTTCGGGCAGGGCCAGCCGTGGGATACCGCCGCGCCCGAGATGGCGCTGGCCACTCGGGCCGATTACGCCTCCGGCGTTACCCGCGACTTCGCTGCTGTGTCCGACGACGAACTCTTCGGCGTGCTCGGTGCGCGGCGCAGGCTGGAGGCGCGTCAGGCGTGGGAGCGGCTGGCGGTGGTCGCGGAGGTCATC
>DATCUG010000232.1:0-11805 GCA_036567525.1 Streptosporangiaceae bacterium
CGGCTCAGTGCTGATCCTCGGCGCGGACGGCACCCCGGTGCTGCAGGCTGGCCAGGTCAGCCAGCCGATGTTCCCTCGCTCGGTGAACAAGCCGATCCAGGCGGCCGCGCTGCTCCGGGCCGGCCTGGACCTGGACGGCAAGCTGCTCGCGCTGGCCGCGGCCAGCCACGCTGGTGAGGACTTCCACGTGGCCGGGGTGCGGGAGATCCTGGCCCGGGCCGGGCTGACCGAGAGCGCGCTGCGCTGCCCGCCCGCGCTGCCGCTGGACGAGACCGCCCAGCGCGAGATGCTCCGCCGTGGCGGCGGCCCGGACCGGGTGCACATGAACTGCTCCGGGAAACACGCCGCCATGCTGGCCTGCTGTGTAGCGAACGGCTGGCCGACCGGCAGCTACCTCGAGCCGGCCCACCCGGTGCAGGCCGCGGTCCGCCGCACGCTGGAGGAACTGGCCGGTGAGCCCAGCCAGGCGGCCGGCGTGGACGGCTGCGGCGCCCCGCTGTTCGCGCTGTCCCTGACCGGCCTGGCCCGGGCGCTGCGCGCCCTGGTCACCGCGCCGGCCAGCACCCCGCAGCGCCGGGTGGCCGACGCGATGCGGGCCCATCCGGACTGGACTTCGGGCAGCCGCCGCCCGGAACGGGCGCTGATGGCCGCGGTGCCCGGCCTGCTGGTCAAGTCCGGGGCGGAGGGCGTGCAGGGGCTCGCGCTGGCCGATGGCCGGGCCGCCGCGATGAAGATCCAGGACGGCGCATCGCGGGCGCTGCGGGCGGTGGCCGTGGCCGTGCTCCGCCGCCTCGGCGTGGCCAGCGAGCCCGGGGTGGACGGCCCGGCGCTGGACCAGATCGCGCATGTTCCGGTACTTGGCGGGGAGCAGGAGGTCGGCGTGGTCCGCGCCACGCTCCCGGACTGACGGCCGGGCCACCCGGGAGCCGGAGCAGCGGGTGCTGGCGTTAGGCATAGGAAGGGGTGCTTGCTGGGCGTTTGCAATTGCAAGCACTATTTGATTCACTGGATCCGTGAGTCCTATGCGTGGTGTTAGCTCCATCGGTGAGTACATCAAGGAGCAGCGGGAACAGGCGAAGATCTCGCTGCGGCAGCTGGCCGCGGCGGCCGGCGTCTCCAACCCGTACCTGAGCCAGATCGAGCGTGGCCTGCGCCGGCCGAGCGCCGAGATACTCCAGCAGATCGCCAAGGGCCTGCGGATCTCCGCGGAAGCGCTGTATGTGCAGGCCGGGATCCTGGAGGACCGGGAGCCCGACGCCGGCGTCCGCGCGGCCGTGCTGGCCGAGCCGGTGCTCACCGAGCGGCAGAAGCAGGTGCTGCTGGAGATCTACGACTCGTTCCGCAAGGAGGCTGCCGCGCAGGCGGCCGAGCTGCAGGCCGGGCCGGCCGGTGATGTCCACCTCGCCGCCGGGCTCACCGAAGAAGAGGACGACGACCCGCTCGCGGCACCGGAGCCGCCCCGCACCGAAGAGGCATTCCAGGACAGGTCGTCCGCGTCCGAGTCAACGGGCCTGCCGCCCGCGGCGGGCCAGGAGAGGTAGAAACTGATGAACCGTACTGATGCGGTGAAGACGGAAGTGCGCAAGCTGGCCACCAGCAAGCCGGTGCACGCCGCGGCCGGCGCGGGCGCGCTGGCATCCGCCGCCCTGCGCGAGCTGCCCGCGCGGATCTCCCGCTGGAGCAGCGAGATGCCCGGGCACCTGACCGAAGCCCGGACCCGGGCGGCCAGGGAGTACGACAAGCTGGCCGTGCACGGCGAGCGGGTGCTCCGCCACCAGCCCGCGCTGAACGGCAAGGACGGCTCCGGCGCGGCGAGCTGACGCCGGGACAGCCTGCGAGCGATCCGGGCGGGAGCCGGCTTTGGTTCCGGTTCCCGCCCGGACCGGATAATGTGGCACCGTGTTGCTGAACATGTCAGCGATGAGCCCGCTTTACTGGTTCCTCGAGATTCTCGCGATCGCCGCACTGGTCACCGAGGTGTGGGCGTTCGCGGACGCGCTGCGCCGCCCGAAGGCGGCGTTCACCGCCGCGGGCAAGCAGACCAAGCCGCTGTGGCTGATCATCCTCGGTGTGGCGGTGGTGATCGGGCTGTACCTCGGCGTGCTGTCCGGCGGGTTCGGTGCCGTTGGCATCCTGCCCATCGCGGCGTTCGTGGCCGCGGCCATCTACCTCACCGACGTCCGGCCCAAGGTCCGCGAGTTCCGCGGCAACAGCAGCAGCTCAGGTCCGTACGGCCCCTGGTAGTCCGGCCGGCTCCGGCCGCTGCCCCGGCAGCGAGCCATTTGCCGAACGCCCCTGCCCGCGACTGTGCGGTCAGTCCGCGATGCGGATCCGCAGGCGGCGGAACCCTTTGCCCTTGCTCTCGATCTTGACTACCTCGATCCGGCCCACCTGGCGGGTCGAGGCGACGTGCGTTCCGCCGTCGGCCTGCTGGTCCAGGCCGACGATGTCGATGATCCGCACGTCCTTGACCTCGGGCGGCACCAGGTTGGTCGCGGTCCGGATGATGTCGGGCAGCGCGAACGCCTCGTCCCGGGGCAGCACCCGGACGTCGATGCGCCGGCCGGCCTGCACCTCGGCGTTGCACGCGGCCTCGACGGCGTCCCGGAAGCCGGGCGGCACGTCGGGCAGGTTGAAGTCCATCCGGGCGGTCAGCGGCTCCATGTTGCCGCCGGTCACCGGCGCGCCGAAGTCGCGGAACACCACGCCGCACAGCACGTGCAGGCCGGAATGGGTACGCATCAGCGCGGTCCGGCGGTCATCCTCGATCGCGCCGCGCACCGGGGTGCCGGGCACCGGCAGCGGGTCGCCCTCGGCCGGGATCAGGTAGAGGTCATCGCCGCGGCGGGCGTCCACGATCCGGGTCTGCACGCCGCCCCAGAGCAGCACGCCATGGTCCGGCGGCTGGCCGCCGCCGCCCGGGTAGAAGGCCGACCGGTCCAGCACGATCCCCTCGGGGCTGGCCGCCAGCACGTGCGCGTCCCACTCGCGCAGCGTCTGGTCGTCCAGTTCGAGCCGGTGCGTGCGCCATTGGGTGTCGTCCATGCGGGCAGCTTAGTCAGCGGACACCCGGGGTGAGCACGGCGCCGGCCGCTTCGGCCAGCATGGTCATCTCGTACGCGATCAGGTCCAGGTCGGCCTCGGCGGTGGCCAGCGTGGCCAGGCTGGATCCGTCGCTGATCGACATGATCACCAGCGTGCCCTGGGCCATGGCCACCAGCGTCTGCGTGACGGTGCCGCAGTCGACCACCTGGGCCACCGCGGTGCCCAGGCTGACCAGGCCCGAGGTGATCGCGGAAAGCTGCTGCGCCTGGGCTGGCCCGATTCCGTCGGACACCGCCACCGGCACGCCGTCGGAGGACACCACCAGGGCGTGCGCCACGTCCGTGACCCGCTCGGTGAAGTCGGTGACAAGCCAGCTCAGATCCTGTTTCTGGCCGTCTGGTTGCTGGCCATCTGCGACTGACAACGCGCCACTCTCCATCCATGCCACCCGAGGCCGGCCCCGGTGCGGTCTATCCTGCCCCGAACTGGCCCGGCGCGCACTCGCCTGCCCCAGTCGCCTGCCGCACCGGCCCGGTTCAGTCGCCCGGCGTGAGCTGCCGCGCCGTGGCCCGCGCCCGGCGCGAGCCGCGCTGGAATCTGGCCAGCCGGCTGCGCGCGATCTCGGCCGCCTCGGACATGGTCGCGGTCCGGGCCGGCCGGTCACTGGCCGAACCGGGCACCAGGTTGGCCTGGGGTACCCGTTTCGGCAGGCCGGCCGAGGTCGTGCCGCCCACTTTGGGGGTGACGATGGCCGCCGCCGCCCGCCAGCCATCGTCGCCCGGTGAGGTCCAGGCCGGTGCCGCGGTGGGTGGTGGCTCGGTGACCGGTGCCGCGGTGGCTGGTGGCCCGGTGGCCGTCGTCCCGGTCCGTGGCTGGTCCGGCCGCACCATGCCGCGGCCCCGCGCCCGGAACCAGTCGGACTCGAGGGACTCATAGACAGGCAGGCCGCTGCCCGGCGGCGGGCCGTCCGGCGGCGGAATGATCACGTGCGGGCCGGTGCCGGCCCGGGCCGGGATGGGCCCGGTACCCGCCGGCGCGGCCGTCAGCGTGCCCTCATCCAGTGCCGCGGTGAGCAGCTGGGGATCGGGCACCGGGCCGGATGCGAACCGGGTCGGCGTGTACTGCGGCCCGCGTGGTCCGGGCATCGCGGCCAGCCGCGGGCCCGCGCTGGCCCGCACCCGCCCGCCGTGGGCCGCTGCCCCGTGCGCGATCAGCGACGCGGGGATGCGCACCTGCGCGACGGTCCCGCCGGTGGCCGGCGACTGCAGCTCCACCTGGATGCCGTGCCGGGCGGCCAGGTGGGCCACCGCGAACAGGCCCATGTGCCGGGACACGGCCACGTCCGCGGCCGGCGGGCTGGCCAGCCGGTGGTTGAGCTCGCCGAGCACCTGGCCCGGGATGCCCATCCCGCGGTCGGTGATCTCGACCACGGCGCCGCCACCGGTCAGCACCCGCCCGGACGCGGTCACCTGAGTGGCCTTGGCCGAGAACGTGGTCGCATTCTCCAGTAGCTCGGCCAGCAGGTGCACGGTGTCGGCCACCCCGGCGCCGACGATCGCGATGTCCGGCTGGATGTCCAGCACTACCCGCTCGTACTGCTCGATCTCGGACGATGCCGCGCGCAGCACGTCCACCAGCGGCACCGGATCGGCCCACCGGCGCGGCGCCTCGTGGCCGGCCAGCATGAGCAGGTTCTCCGAGTTGCGCCGCATCCGGGTGGCCAGGTGGTCCATCCGGAACAGGTTGGACAGCCGCTCCGGGTCCTCCTCACCCAGTTCCAGGCTGTCGATCAGCCGGAGCAGCCGCTCCAGCAGCGACTGGCTGCGCCGGGACAGGCTGACGAACATGGCGCTGACACTGCTGCGCAGCCGGGCTTCCTCACCGGCCAGCCGGACCGCCTCCCGGTGCACCTGGTCGAAGGCCCGCGCCACCTGCCCGATCTCATCGTCTGACAGCACGTCGATCGGGCGGACCTGCACCGGGCGCCCGGTGTCCAGCGCGTCGGTCATTTCCCGGACCTCCGCGGGCAGCCGGGTCTCCGCGATGTCCAGCGCGCCCTGCTTGAGGCGGCGCAGCGGGCCGAGCATGGACCGGGCGATGAGCACCGTGAGGAGCAGCACGAGGAGCAGCGCCAGCAGGGCCGCGCCACCGGTCTCCAGCACGGTGCGTGCCGCGTTGCTGTGCAGCGCCTGGGCGCTCTGCACGACCTGGACGGCCAGGTCCTGCTCCACCAGGCGCATCCGGCCGATCGTGTACGACATGTCCTGGTACCACGAATGGGCCGTGCCCGGGAAAAGGGTGACCGTGGTCCTGTTGCTGGCGTCCGCCACCGTGCTCTGCTCGAGCTCATCGGCCTGGGCCATCATCGGCCCGGTCACCACGCGGCTGAGCAGCTCGCCCTGCGGTGCGGTGGCCGAGGCGTCGAACGCCTGGAGCTGAGTCGCCTGCTGGGCCTGCGCCGCGACCATTTCGGTCTGGTCGGCCGACGTGTACTGGCCGGCCACGAACGCGGTATACAGGATGGCCCGCTGCTGAGAGGCCTGATCCTTGAGCTGGGACAGCGCGCTCAGCGTGCGCACGTCATCCGCGAACGCGGCGTTCCCGGTCTGCTGGGCGATGCCGTCGTTGAACGAGAACAAGTTGGCCAGCGCCGCGGTGTAGGCATCGATCGTGGTCAGCCCGGGACTGATGCCCTGCACCGCGTCCTGGCGGAGCGCGGGCAGCTCGTTGATGCTGGTCAGTACCGCACGGGCGTTGGCTAACGTTTGCGCCGGGTAGCCGGCGCCGAGCTGGTGGATGAGCGGCCGCACCCGGGCTGCCCAGCGGTTGGTGACCGCGTTCTGCCGGGTCAGCATGGGCTTGCCCGTGGCCGGCCGGCCACGCGCGATGAAACCGGCTGTCTCGTCCCGCTCGTCTTCCATGGCCTGGCCCAGCCCGGTGATCTGCTGGCCGAGCACGGCCAGCCGTGCCACCCGGCCCATCGTCTGCGCGTTCCGCTCGGCCATGCTGACCTGGAGCCCGGCGAAGGCCAGGCCCATCGCGGTCGGGACCGCGATCAGCGCGATCAGCCGCCAGGACACCCGCCAGTTCTCCAGGACCAGTCTCGGGCGCGCCAGCAGGCCGGGCCGGGCCCGGTGCCCGGGCCGCACGGCGGCGAACGGCCCGGTGCGCGAGCCGGGCAGCTCAGGCCCGGGCAGCTCAGGGCCGGGCGGGGCAGCGTGGGCGGGGCTGGACTGGCTCATAGCTCGTCCTTGCTAGCGGCGGGGCGCATCATGCAGGCCCGCCGGCCATTCTCGCCGCTTTTCCGGCGGGAGACCAGGTCACTACGTAGTAAGCCTAGTGTCCGCGGGACCGGCGGCCAGGGTGAGCCATTTGGCCGGAACGGCGAGCAGGAAATTCCCGGTGAATGAGGCGGGTCACCGGCGACGGTGGGCCCGGCGGCGGTGGGCCCGGTGCCGGTACGTGCCAGCGGCGGGGCTCACACCGGGAACAGCAGCAGCGCGACCGGGACCACGACCACGGCCGCGGCGGCGCCGCTGACCAGAGCCAGGGCGGGCAGCGAGAGTCCCGGCGCCGGCGCCAGCAGGCGATCCACCCGGGCGCATACCCCGCTGTCGGCCGGGCGGCCACTGGCCATGGCCAGCGCGCCCGCCGGGGCGCCCGCAGGGCCGGCCGCGCCGACCCGGATCAGCGCGGTGACCAGTTCCCGGGCTGGGCGGTGCCGCAGCGCGTGGTCGTCGGCCAGCATCTCGATGAGCAGGGCGACCGCAGCGTGCGCCCGCTGGGCCGACCCGGACCACGGGAAGGCCCGGCACAGCGCGGTGAACGGGAGCAGCACCAGGTCGTGCCGCTCCCGGGCGTGCGCCCGCTCGTGGGCCAGCACGGCGGCCAGTTCCGCCTGGTCCAGCAGGTCGATCGCGCCCGCGCTGATCACGATCCGGGACCGCAGCCCGGGCACGCAGTAGGCCGCCGCGGCCGGGTGGTCCACCACCAGCGCGCCCGGCACCTTCGGGTCGCCGTGTGCCAGCAGGCTGAGCAGCGCCCGGTGCCGCCGCCGGTCCCGCAGCACCGCGCCGGATGCGGCCATCAGCACCCAGCAGAGCAGCGCCAGCAGGGCCGCGGACGCGGCCAGGCAGAGCAGCCGCAGCGCGGCGATCACGCCGGGCGGGGCGGTCTCACCGACGAGATCGTGTACCGCCCGGGCCAGCACGGCCAGCGCATCCGCGGCCACACCGGACCCGGACCCGCCCCGTTCGGTGCCGAGCCCGGCCAGCGTGCCGATGGCGGCCAGCCCCCAGCCGAGCCCCATCGCCTGCCACAGCACGATCGCCGCGGCGGGCGATCGGTACGGCCAGCGGGCCGCGGCCAGGCCGGCGGCGGCCGGTACCAGTCCGATGGCGACGGATGCCAGGACCAGGACAGGGGGCAGCACGGACGTTCAACTCCTGGCGGGATCCCCGCCTGTCTCCAGGGCTCGCCGCAGCACCAGTGCTTCGGTGTCCGATACGCGACGCGCGAAGCTGGCCAGCGCGGCCGACCGGTCGCCGGTCTGGTCGAGCGCGTGAAGCATCAGCTCAGTGACGTATGCTTCGCGGCTCGCGGCGGCCCGGTACAGCCAGGCCCGGCCATCTCGCTCGCGCCGGGCGAAACCCTTCTTGGCCAATCGGTCAAGGACGGTCATCACGGTGGTGTGAGCCAGGTCCCGGTCGGTAAGCCTACTGCCAACCTGGCGCACGGTGAGCTGAGTCTCGCTTTCCCACAGAACGTCCATGATGGCCCGTTCGAGTTCGCCCAGTCGGTTCACGCCGTCACTCTACCTACCGGCCTGGTGCCGGGACAGACCCAGCCCGTGCCCGGGCGGCCTGGCCCGTGCTGGGGCAGACCCGGCAGGTGCCGGGCGCGGCGCCGCCCGGGTCAGGTCAGCCAGTACGTGTTGTAGTGCTCGTGCTGCATCCGGGCGATCGGGATGAGCGTGACCGCGCGCCCGTCCGCCCGTGCCTGGAAGGTCAGCGGCGCTGCCGACGTCATGGCCAGTGACCCGATGTCCAGCCGGGGCATCGGCATGGCCGGCTGGCTGCCGTAGCCGCCGCTGAGCACGACCGGGCCGTAGCTCACCGCCTGCACGGCTGGCTGGTCCGGGGTCGGGCTGCTGGCCAGCTCCATCGGGAGGCTGACCCGCAGTGTGTCGCCGGCCGCCCAGGCCCGGTCCAGCACCAGCCAGCTGCCCGGCGCGGCCCGCCCGGCCAGCTCCCGGCCGGCCAGCTCCCGGCCGGTCAGCTCCCGGCCGGTCAGCTCCCGGCCGTTCAGCCAGGCCCGGGCCGGCCCGGCCGCCCAGCCGGGCACCCGGACCCGGATGGCGATCCGGGCCTGGCCGGCCAGCACGGTGAGCCGGGTGCCCGGCTCGTCCGGGAACCTGGTCTCCTGCCGGATCCGCATCCGGTTGTCGCCCCAGGTCACCTCGGACGGGATGAACAGGTTGACGAACAGCCCGTGCCGGTCCCGGGAGTAGATGGTGTCGGCGAATTTGGCCTGCGTCTCCATCCCGGTGCCGTCGTCACAGGAGAAGTTGTGGTAGTTCGTCGAGTAAACGTCCGGGTTGCTGCCCATGAATGGCGGCTGCCGTTTGAACGCCGCTGGTGACAGCCCGGTGTAGTAGATGTTGAAGCCGTGCGCGGACCGCGGGTCCTGCTCGCCGAGCATCTGGTTGAACAGCGTGCGCTCGTAGTAGTCGATCAGGTCGATCCGGTGCGGCTGGTGGAAGTGCAGCAGCCGGGTCAGCTTGAGCATGTTGTAGCTGCAGCAGTTCTCGCAGGTGCGGTTGCTGAGCTGGCCTGCGATCACGTCCGGGGCGTGCCAGTGCTCCCAGTTGCTGGTGCCGCCGATCGCGTAGCTGTGGTGCTGGGTGACGATCCGCCAGAAGTTGCGGGCGATGTCGCGGTAGCGCGGGTCGCCGGTTTCCTCCCAGAGCCGGACGCACGCGATGATCTTGGGGATGGTGGTGTTCGCGTGCCGGCCCCGCAGGTCGTCCTGGCCCGCCTGCAGCGGGTCGAACAACGCCGCGTGGTAGAACCGCCCGGCCGTGCGCAGGTAGGACTCGTCCCAGGTCAGCCGGTACAGGTTGGTCAGTGACTCGGCGATGCCGCCGTGCTCCACGTTGAGGATGCGCTGCATCCGCGGATAGGACAGCCGCCCGGTCCGCCAGCCCACCCAGTCGCCCAGCCGGGCCGCCGTCTCCAGGGCCTGAGCGCTGCCGGTCAGCTCGTGCTGGTCGATCAGCCCGGCCATGATCTTGTGGATCATGTAGTACGGCGACCACACCGGCCGGCCGGCTTCCAGCCGGTCGAAGAAGCTCTCCGGGAAGGCCGACAGGTAGCCGTCGTGGAATCCGGCCCGCCGCGCCCGGGCCTGGCACCGGGTGAGCTGGTCCACCAGGTAGTGGCCTCTGGCCGCGGCTTCCTGGTGGCCGGTGCTGGCGTGGGTGATGGCCAGCCCGGACATCAGGTGCCCGGTGCAGTGGCCGCGCACCTCGGAGGCGGGCCGCTCCCAGCCGCCGGCTGGCCTGGCCCGCGACGGCAGGCCAAAGTTGTGCCGGAACGTGTGCAGCATCCGGTCCGGGTCCAGGAACATCAGGTAGTTCGTGTTGCGGGCCTGGTTGGCCCGGAACGGGCTGGGCCGCAGCCGCACCGCGGTGAGCGGGAACGCCCGGGCCAGCCCGGCCGTGCCGTCCGCGACATACCCGCTCGTCCAGCCGCCTGAGGCGGCCCGTAACGGGTCGGGGATGGCGCTGGCCAGGGCCACGCCCGCCGCCGCGCCGCCCAGGGCGGTCAGTACCGCCCGCCTGCTGACCGGCTGAGACGTCATGGGCCGTCCCCTCGCGGGCCCGCCCACCACGGCTGCCTCCGCGGCGGCACAGACCCACTTTGATCAGAACTCACAGCCGCCACCCGGTCAATGCCTGCCACCTCTGCATCAGCGCTGTAACCGGCGTGTGGGCCTGGGGGCCTGGGGGCCGGGGCGCGGCGGGACGGGGCGGCTGCGACGATGGGGATCAGCCGCGCCAAAGGGTTCGAGCCCCCCGGAGGCGCCAGGAAGCAGGAGAGACAAGCAGATGGCAGACGACGAGTTCACCCGGGCCCTGGACAGCCGCCGTGAGGTCGACCTCACCGTCACCGGGCGCACGTCCGGCCGCGGGATCACGCTCCCGGTCTGGTTCGCGCGGGACGGCGGGACGCTGTATCTCGTCCCGATCCACGGGTCGGACACCAACTGGTACAAGAACGTGCTGCGCACGCCGGGCATCCGGCTGGCCGCGGGCAGCGCCGAGACCACCGCCAGCGCGGCGCCGGTCACCGATCCGGCCCAGGTCGCGGAGATCGTGGCGAAGTTCCGGGCCAAGTACGGCGCGGAAGACGTGGCCGCCTACTACCCGAAGCAGAATGCCGCCGTGACGGTGCCGCTCGGCTGAGTTACCGGCTGTCCCGCTTCGCCTGCCGCCGCGCCCCCGCGGCCAGCGTGCTCGCTCGCTGTTTCTCCGTCCGCGGTGAGCGGAGGGCACGAGCCGCGGCTGCTGTTGCCCCGGTGGCTGCGGCCGCCCCGTCCGGGGTGGGTGGCGGTTCCTGGCCAGCAGGCCCGCGGCCCTGTTTGGCGGCCCGGGCCGCGGCCAGCCGCTCGGCCCGCAACTGGGCCGCCGACTGCCGGGCCAGCACGGCCACCCGGCGGCTCACCCGGGACAGCGCCTCTTCGAACGCCTCGGCCTTCGTGCGGGCCTGCGTATTCTCCGGCCGCGCTATACCCCGGCCGCCCCGTTCGGATACCCGGGCGCTGGCCCCCCGCCGGTACTGGCCGACGTATTTGTTGCGGGCCCGCCTGATCCGGGTCTCCAGTTCGATGGCCGCATCCTCGTCCAGCGCAGTGAGGTTGTCCCGGTCGGTCTCGGCAACCAGCAACCGCTCGGCGTCGTTCAGGACCGCGAGCAGGGACGCATTCATCTGTCTTCCCCGGTTCCTCGGCATCGCTCCTGGCCTGATTACAGGTCTTCCCGGCCGGCCGCACCACCGAACCTGGGCGCCGGCCGGCTGGCCAGGCAGCCGGGTGTGAGAGCGGCCGGGAAGGGGAGTAGCGGGGCATGCCTGGCGCTGTGATGGCAGCGGAAATGGCGCAGCAGCCCGATCGGCTGGCCGCGCTGCTGGACCGGGCGGACGAGATCGCCCGCCAGGTCCGGGCGCTGGTGCCCACCCCACTGGCCGCATCCGTCCTGGTCGCCCGCGGTTCCTCCGATCATGCGGCTACCATCGGCCGGTACCTGCTGGAACTGGCCACCGGCCGGCCGGTGGCCTCGGCGTCCCCCAGCATGCACACGCTCTACCGCGCCCCGGCTGATTTCAGCGGCTGCCTGGTGGTGGCGGTAAGCCAGTCCGGGCGGACTCCCGAGATCGTCACCCTGCTGGAACTGGCGCGGGAAGCGGGGGGGCCGGACCCTGGCCCTGACCAACGACCCGGGGGCGCCGCTGGCCACGGCCGCGGACGAGACGATCCTGCTCGGGACCGGCGACGAGCGTGCCGTGCCGGCCACCAAGACGGTCACCGCGCAAGTGGCTGCCTTCGCGCTGATAGCCCAGGCCCTGGGCGATGTCGGGTTCGTCCCGGCCGTCCGGGCCCAGCTTCCTGATCTGGTCGCGGGGCTGCTCACGGTTGAAGAGCCCGCTGCCGACGTGGCGGAATGGCTGGCGGGCAGCAGCCGGCTGGCCACGGCGGCCCGCG
>DATCUG010000233.1:0-7753 GCA_036567525.1 Streptosporangiaceae bacterium
AGCGCGAGCCGGCCCGCGCGGCCGCCGATGAGTCCCGCGGCTACCAGCGCAGCCCTGCCCGCGATGACTACCTGGCCGCGCCCGCGCCGTACGACAGCTACCCGGCCGCGGCCGACGGGCGGCGCGACTACCCGGGCCCGGCCAGCCGGAACGGCTACCCGGCCAGCCCGGGTGAGCGAACCGATCCCGGCGCGGGCCGCCCAGCCGCTTCGGGCGGCTACCCGGCCAGCCCACCACCCACCCGGCCGCCCTACGACGACCGCCCGGCCGAAACCACGTCACCGCAGGCCGGGTCAGGCAACCCGTACGGCAGTTTCGTGGACAGCGCACCGCCGCCGCAGCCGGACACCGGGCCCACCTACCCACCGGCCGCTCCGGCCGTCCCGGCCGCCCCAGCCAGCGGCCCGGGCTACGGCCCCGGCCCGGCCGGGAACGGGCCGGCCGGGAACTACCCCGCGCCGGGCGGCTACCCGGACCCGTACGCCCCAGGCCGGGACGGCTACCCGGTGGCGGCCGGCCACGGCAGCCAGGACCCGGGCCCGACCTACTATTCAGCCCCGCCCCCGCCCGCCGCGGCGCAGCCGTCGGCTGCCTACCCGTACCCGGCCAGTACCGGCGGGTACCAGGGCAGCCCCGGGTACCAGAACGGCGCCGGTTACCCGGACAGCGGTCCGTACCAGAACGGTAACGCCTACCCCGGCGGCAACGCCTACCCAGCCGGCAGCGGTTATCCGGGCAGCCGCGGTTATCCGGCGGGCCAGGGCCAGCCCACCCAGCCCGGCCCGGCTGGCTACGACAGCCGATACACCGGTGACGGCCAGCAGAACGCACGGTACCCGGGCGATCCGGGCACCGATCCGTACGGCCCTGACGGGTATGGCGGCTATCACTCTCGTCAGGGTTGACAAACCTACCCCGCCCGCCGCGACAATGTGCCGACCAACGCAAGGCAGGGGAGATGGTGCACGGAACCCGCGATCACGCACGCAGCTACTATTTGCACCGGCTGGCGACCGCCCTTGACACCAAGGGATTGCATGCCTCGGTCAAAACCACTTACCCCGCGACGCTGCATATTTTCATTCCCGGTGCCACCATGCTGGCCGAGAGCATTGACTGCACTCCCGGCACCGACGGCACCGGCCGGCTCCGCTGGTATTACCGGTGGTCCTGGGGGGAACTGCTGCATGACGCCGACGACCCGTCCGCGGCCGCGGCCAAGATTGCCGAGGTGCTGTCCTCGCGGTAGCCCGCGGCGGCCCCGGTCAGCAGGAGTTTCAGCACTCCCCCTGCGTCCGGTCTGGATTGTGCAAAACCGGACAGGGAACCGCATTAACCACAGCTGACTCAGCTCTACCCCGCTCTGCGTGGGCGACCTTGCACCACTGGCGACGCAGCTCGACGCGGCCCCCGTCCTCGCCCCGGAGCCGGTCACCGCGCCGCCCGCGCACTCCCCCGGCCTCGCGCCAGCGCCGCCGGCGCGGGCCTGGCTGATACCGGCCCGGCTGATACCGGCCTGGCTGATCCTGGCTTGCAGTGCGCTGACCACCCTGGCTGTCACGCTGTGGCGGATCGGCGGCCCCTCGTTCTGGCGGGACGAGGGCGCCACGCTGTCCGCGGCGCACCGGTCCCTCCCCCAGTTGCTCCGCATGCTGGGCCGGATGGACGCGGTGCACGGGGTCTACTACCTGCTCATGTGGCTGCTGGTCCGGCTGGCCGGCCGCAGCGAGCTGGTCCTGCGGCTGCCCTCCGCGGTGGCCATGGCGGCCGCCGCGGGGCTGCTCACCGCCCTGGGCAGGCGGCTAGTGGGCCCGGCGGCCGGGCTGGCCGCCGGGCTGAGCTTCGCGGCGATACCCGCGGTGAGCTGGTTCGGCCAGGACGCCCGCCCATTCGCGCTGGAAACGGCCGTGGCCACCGCGGCCAGCTACTGCTTCCTGCGCGCTCTCGACAGCGGTGCTGGCCCCGGCGGACGGCCCCACGGAACCCCCCGCGATGGCAGGTGGAACTGGTGGTACGCGGTCAGCCTGACCGGGCTGGGGCTGGCCAACATCTTCGGCCTGCTGCTCATCGCCGCGCACGGGACGACCCTGCTGGTGCTGCACCACCGCACCGGCCGCCAGGTGGTCCGCCGCTGGCTGGCCGCGGTCACCGTGGCCGTCGTGGCCCTGCTGCCGCTGGAGGTGCTGGCCTGGTCGCAGCGCGGCCAGGTGAGCTGGCTGCGCACGCCGCTGGCCGGCTCGCTGGCCAGTACCGGGCGGCTGGCCGGCCCGCCGGCCGCGGTGCTGGCCGTCGCCGTGATCATGGCGGCCGCGCTGGCCGTGACCGCGCTGGCCGGCTGGTCCCGGTTCCGTTCGGCCTGGCCCGGGCGGCTGGCCGCGCTGGGCCGGGTGGCTGGCCCGGCCGCGCTGGCGCTGATCGTGCTGGCCGGCCTGCCGCCCAGTTCAGTGAGCGCGGACCGGATGGGCACAGCGACAACATTCGGGGCATGGACCAGATCATCAGCCAGCACGCCCGCCCCGGCGACGCCGTGATCTACCCGCAGGGACCAGGGATGCCCTCGTTCGCCGCCGCCTACCCGTACGGGCTGGCCCGGCTGCGCAACCTCACCGCGGGCCGGTCCCCGGCCCAGGCCGGCACGATCTCCGGCAGCAACGCCCCGCTGGGCGTGGTCCGCGCCCGGCTGAGCAGGGTCAGCCGGGTCTGGGTGGCCGAAGCCGACGCGCCGCTGCCCGGCCGCCCGCTACTGCTGCGCGGTGCGCCATTCCAGCTCATCCACCGGTGGCAGGTGAGCGACATCTGGCTGTGGCTCTACCTTCGCGACCACGGGCTCGGCCACCGGCGCGAGCACGGGGCTGAGCCCGGGCCTGGGCACCCGCCCGACCCGGACTGAACGGCGCCGGGCCCGGCGGTAGCCGTCCCGCCGGGCCCCACGGTCATCCGCAGCTACCAATAATGGCGGCGTGGGCCGACCGCGTGCCCGATCGTGCCGAGCAGCATCAGGATCAGGCCGATCACCAGCACGATGATCCCGAGCGTCCACAGGATGGCTACCTTGAGCAGGAAGCCAAGGATAAGCAGAATAATGCCGATGATTATCATGGTCGTTGTCTCCTCGCCGAGCAGGATGGGTTACTTGTGATCAGCCAGGTGCCGCCAGGAGGGGCAACACCGACGCAGTGCCGGAGCCGCGCGATGACGAGCATCGGCTGTACGGTCAACCGCGGGTCTCTCGGCGGTGCCGTGACCGTTTCTCTCTGCCCGTAATGGCGCGGGGCACACATTTTCATTGGTTCGCTGCTTTCCGCACCACGTCGGCGGAGACCTCGGCCAGCTTGCGGCGCTCGGCCCGGGCCTGGTCGCGGAGCTGCTGATAAGCGCGGTGCGGGGTCAGTCCCTGCTGGCCGACCAGCACCCCTTTGGCCTGCTCGATCACGGCCCGGGTGTTCAGCGCGAGCTGCAGCTGAGCGGCCAGCTGGGACTGCTGCTCGCCCTGCATCATGCTGGCGATCAGCAGGGCGGCCAGGTCGGTCAGCGCCAGCAGGGCCAGCTCACCCTCGGGCGACCAGGGATGCGGCTGGTCGGACAGCACCGCCACCGCCCCCACCGCGTCCTGGTGGTAGGGCAGCGGGCTGGCCAGCACGGCGCGGATCCCGCGGTCCACCGCGGCGGCGGTGAACTGCGGCCAACGCTGCTCCTGGGTCAGGTCCTCCGCCCCGACCAGTTCCTGCTCTTCGAAGGCCGTGATGCACGGCCCTTCCTGGTGGTATATCTGCAGGTCCTCCAGGTGCTGGAGGCGCTGGTCGGACACCGCGGCGTTGCGCAGGTGGTGCTCCTCGTCGGCCAGCATCAGGCCCGCCCCGGTCACGCCGAAGAGGTCGTGCGTGGTCTGCACGATGTCCCGCATCGCGTCCTCGACGCGCATCTCACCGAACCGCAGCCTGCTCAGTTCAGCCAGCGCGGCGCCAAATTCGCGCAGGTCGACAGTCATCCGCGGCTACCAGGAGCCCCAGCGCAGCGCGGGCGCGGGCAGTTCGGGTGGGGTGGCGAAGGCCGGCGGGCTATCGAAGTCCAGCGCATCCAGCGGGGCCACGGCGGCCGCGTCCCGGGCGGTCAGCGCGGGCAGGTTCCACTTCACCTCGAGCAGCTTGAGTACTGAGGTGTGGTCGAACGTCTCGCTGGTCAGGTAGCCGGGCCGGGCGTACGGCGAGACCAGCACGGCAGGCACCCGGAAGCCGTACCGGTCGTAGGTCTGCGGCCCGGCGTCGAGCTGCTCGACGTTGCGCACGTAGCCCGGCGCCACCCGGCGCAGCACCGCGTGCATGGCGGGCCGGCTGAGCACCAGGCTGCGGCCAGGCACGTCGTCCGGCGCCGGGGCGGCCGGCGGCTGCACGTGGTCGTAGTAGCCGCCGCCCTCGTCGTACAGCCAGATCAGCAGGGTGTTCGGCCAGCCCTTGCCGTGCAGCACCGCGTCGATGACCGTCGCGGCGAAGCTCTCTCCCCGCTGAATATCCTGCGGGTTCTCTTCCGAGTAGGCGGAAAAGTCAGGATCCACGATGCTGAACGCCGGCAGCGTGCCAGCCGCGGCGTCGCTGAAGAATTCATCGGTGCTGCGCACGTGGAGCATGTACCGGGCGATGCCCAGCGGGTAGATGTCCGCGGTGAACGTGATGTCCTTCTGCAGCCCGTCCAGCGAGCCGGGCGCCACCCGGCGCAGCGCCCGCAGCCTGCGCCGGATGGCCTTAGTGCGGTGCTGCAGCGCCCGGCCGTACCTGGTCCGGCTGCCCGCCACCGGGTGGTAGTTCACCCACGAGATGTTGTGCCTGCTCAGCACGTCGAAGATGGTTCCGTTGGCCGGGTAGTCGGCCAGGTCGACCGGCAGGTCGTCGATCAGCCCGTTGGCCGTCCCGGAGATCAGGAACCGGCGGTTCGGGAACGTCGGCCCCAGGCAGGACGAGAACCACCGGTCGGCCAGCGGGAACGTGCGCGCCAGGCCGTAGTAGAACGGCAGATCCTGCTCGGTCCAGTAGCCCATGGCCGGAGTGGCGTCCTTGCCCGGCATGCACTGCTGGGTGGCGGTGACGAACCCGTCCAGCTTGCCGTCCGCCCACTGCAGATGGCTGGCGTGCCAGCTCTGCGTCGGTGAGCCTTCCAGCTGGGTGGTGCTGGTCAGGTGGTGTGCCGGGACGGACTCGCCCTCGGCGCCGGTGTTGGAAACCTCGGGCTGGCCGTCCGGGCCGAGCGGGAACCCGTCGCCCCGGCCGGCCAGCATGCCCAGGTAGTTGTCATAGGAATGGTTTTCCATCATCAGCACGACGATGTGCTTGATCTGCGGCAGCAGGTCGGTCCCGGCGGGCTGGTCCGGCGCGGGGCGCGCCCCCGGACCGCCGGTAATCCGCCGGGCCAGCCGGTTGAGCTCACGCTGTTCGAGCCGGGTCCACACGTCCGGGCCACCTTGGGAGGGATTGGCAGCAGGTACAGCCCGCCCCATTACCCCCGTGTGGCCAAAACATTCAGAACTGGTTAGGAACTCGGACCAGCAGCGCACCGGGCCGGACCGAGACCCGCAGCTGGCGGGTGTGCCCGATGACCTCGCCGTCGAGTTCCCAGAGCTGCGGGCGGTCCAGCATCACGTGCAGCTCACGGAACGCGATCCGGGCCACGTGCCGGGTCCGGCGGCGGCGCAGCAGCACGTCCATGGCCAGCGCCGCCCAGCCGGCCAGGCCGCGCGCGGTGAGCACCAGCAAGTCGAGCATCCCGTCGTCCGGCTCGGCGCCGGGCAGCAGCGACACCCCGCCCTGCAGCGCACCGACGTTGCCGATCAGCACGCTGCTGGCCCGGCGGCGCAGCACCGGGCCGCCGTCCGCCCGCACGCTGGCCCGGACCGGCCGGTCAGCCAGGTGGCGCAGCCCGGACACCGCGTAAGCGGCCCAGCCCAGCCGCCGTTTCAGCGGCTCGCCCGTGCTGTCCAGCAGTTCCGCGTCGAATCCCAGGCCGGCCATGGCCACGAACGTGCGGCCGTTCGCGCTGCCCACGTCGAGCCGCCGGTCGGTGCCGCCCAGGCTCACCGCGAGCGCCTCCTCCAGGCTGAGCGGCAGCCCGAGGTTGCGGGCCAGCAGGTTGCCGGTGCCGGCCGGCAGCACCCCGAGCGGGACGCCGCTGCCCGCCAGTCCTTCCGCGCACGCGGTCACCGTGCCGTCACCCCCGCTGGCCAGGACCAGGTCCACCTGGCTGGCCAGCGCGGCCTGGGCCAGGCCCCGCCCAGTCTCGTCCGGTGTCGTCTCCAGCCACAGCGGCTCGGTCCAGTCATGCCGGGCCATGGCCGCGCTGACCATGGCGCGGAACGCGGGCAGATTCTCGTGCTTGGTGGGGTTGACGATCACGGCGGCTTTCACGGCGCTCCTGCCGCCCGGGGAACCATGGCGTACGAGCATAAGGGAGCATCTGACCGCGTGGCCGGCCGGCTGGCGTAGGCTTCGTGCCGATGACAGCAGGAACTACGACCGGGCCCGGGCTGCGCCGGCAGGGGCCGCTGGACGTGCTGGCCTGGCCGTCGCTCGATGCCCTGGACCTGGACGCGGTGATCACCACCCGGCACGGCGGGGTGTCCACGGCCAGCTACGCGTCGCTGAATCTGGCCCTGCACGTCGGCGACGAGCCAGCCGCGGTGCTGGAGAACCGGCGCCGGGTGGCCGCCGCGCTCGGCGCGGACCTGGCCGACTTCGTGTTCTGCGACCAGTCGCACGGCAACCACGTGGCCACCGTGACCGCCGCCGACCGCGGCCGGGGCACGCTGCGCCGCGCCGACTCGCTGGTGCAGACCGACGCCGTGGTCACCCGCGACCCGGGCACGGTCCTGGTCGTGCTGGTAGCCGACTGTGTGCCGATCATCCTGGCCGACCCGGAGGCCCAGGTGCTGGGCTGCGTGCACGCGGGCTGGCGGGGCACGGTGGCCGGGGTGACCGGGGCGGCACTGCACGCGATGCGCTCCCTGGGCGCGCGCCCGGAGCGGATGCTGGCCGCGGTCGGCCCAGCCGTCGCCGCGGATCGCTACCAGGTCGGGCCGGACGTGGTGGCGGCCGCCGACCGCTACTTCAGCGGCCAGCTGGACGGCATCATCCACCCGGCCGGCCCCGGTCAGTGGCTGTTCGACCTGCGTGCCGCGAACCGTCGCATCCTGCGCGAATCCGGGGTACCTGACCACCAGATCATGGACTCCGGGCTGGCCACCGGGCGCCGGGACGGCCTGTTCTTCAGCGACCGGGAAGACCGCCCGTGCGGGCGGTTCGCCGCCGTCGCCCGGCTACGCCCCCGGGAGGACGGATGAGCGCGACCCCGCCATTCCGCTACGAGGGCTACCGGCTTGACCCGGCACAGAACGCGCTGACCTGCCACTACTCGCTCGGTGAGCGCCGCTTCGCGGAGCGGGTCGGCTTCCCGGGCGGCGGGAACTGGGCCGCGCCGGCGGTGGCCGCGGCGGCCCGGCTGGTCTTCCTGCTGGCTGGCGTGTCCTACTACAAGACGGCCGCGCCGGACGTCATCGACCTGGGCGGCACCGCGGTCACCGACGCCGAGCGCGCGTTCCTGACCAGCTTCTACCTCGACGGGCTGGCCGAGTTCGGCTACCGGAACGGGCTCGACCTGTCCGGGCTGCGGATAGAGGGCGGCCCGGCGCGAAGCGCCGATCAGGGGGAGGCCGCGGCGGCTGGCCGCCGCTCGGCCGGAGGGCGATCGGGGGGTCCGGGGGGTCGCCCCC
>DATCUG010000234.1:0-3578 GCA_036567525.1 Streptosporangiaceae bacterium
GCTGGTGCTCGGCAGGCCGTGGCCGGAACAGGTGCGGCACGCGGTGGCGCTGGGCACGGCGTCGGCCATGGCCCCGGTGGCCGGCGAGTTCAGCATGGCCGACTATAACCGGCTGCTGCCCGCAGTCACGATCTGGGACGAGGCGGTCTGATGCCGCTCACTCCGATGCCGGACATCGCCGGCCCGGCCCGCGCGGCGGGCCGCGGCGTGGGCGCGTTCAACGTGATCGGCATCGAGCATGCCGAGGCCATCGCGGCCGGGGCCGAGCAGGCCGGTGCTCCGGTGGTGCTGCAGGTCAGCGAGAACTGCGCCGCCTACCACGGCGCGCTCGGCCCGATCACCGCGGCCTGCCTGGCCATCGCCCGCTCGGCCGCGGTGCCGGTGGCGGTGCACCTGGACCACGCGACCAGCGCCGGCCTGGTCCGGGAAGGGCAGCGGCTCGGCTTCGGCTCGGTCATGTTCGACGCGTCGAAGCTGGACTATGCGGACAACGTGCGGGCCACCGCCGAGCTGGCCCAGTGGTGCCACGACCAGGGGCTGTGGGTGGAGGCGGAGCTGGGCGAGGTCGGCGGCAAGGACGGCGTGCACAGTCCGTCCGCCCGCACCGACCCGGACCAGGCGGCCAGGTACGTCGCGGCCACCGGGGTGGACGCGCTGGCCGTCGCGGTGGGCAGCTCGCACGCCATGCTGACCCGCGACGCGGTGCTGGATATGCGGCTGATCGAGGCGATCCGGGCCGCGGTCAGCGTGCCGCTGGTGCTGCACGGCTCGTCCGGCGTGCCCGACGCCGACCTGGCCGCGGCGGTGGCCGCGGGAATGACCAAGGTGAATATCGCGACCCAGCTCAATAAGGCCTATACCGCGGCGGTGCGCGACTGCCTGGCTAAGGATTCCGCATTGGTCGATCCGAGGCGGTACGGTTCGGCGGGGCGGGCCGCGGTCGCCGCGGAAGTAGCCCGCCTGCTCGGTGTGATCGGGAGGAACCGGTGAGCCGTTATCGCCGGTGGAATGAGCTGCTGGAACTGCTGGCCACCGCGGGCCAGCTGCAGGTGGAGGACGCCGCGGCCGCGCTCGGGGTGTCCCCGGCCACGGTCCGCCGCGACTTCGACGAGCTGGCCAGCCAGCAGATGCTGACCCGGATCCGCGGCGGCGCGGTGGCCCAGGGGGTCACCTACGACCTGCCGCTGCGGTACAAGACGGAACGGCATCCGTCGGAGAAGCAGCGCATCGCGGCGCTGGCCGCCGGGCTGGTCCGGCCGGGCGAGGTGGCCGCGCTGAACGGCGGCACCACCACCACCGAGGTGGCCCGCGCGCTGGCCACCCGGTCCGACCTGACCGCGGCCTCGCCGCCGGCCATCACCGTGGTCACCAACGCGCTGAACATCGCCACCGAGCTGGCCGTCCGCCAGCACATCAAGATCGTCACGACCGGCGGGGTGGCCCGGCCGCAGTCGTACGAGCTGATCGGCCCGCTGGCCACCGGCGTGCTCGAGCAGGTCACCCTGGACCTGGTCATCCTCGGGGTGGACGCGATCGACGCGGCGGCTGGCGCGACCGCGCACCACGAGGGGGAGGCCAGCATCGGCCGGCTGATGGCCGGGCAGGCCAGCAAGGTCGTGATCGTGGCCGACAGCTCCAAGGTGGGCCGCCGCGCGTTCGCCCGGATCTGCGCCGTGGCCGAGATCGACGTGCTGGTCACCGACACCGGCATCGCCGACGACGACAAGGCCATGCTCAAGGACGCCGGGGTCGATGTTGTCACCGCCTGACCTGGTCGTGATCGGTGACTGCAACCCCGACGTGCTGGTCCTCGGCGGCGACGTGACTCCGGCGTTTGGCCAGCAGGAGAAGCTGGTGGACGCGGTTTCGCTGGTCATCGGCGGATCGGCGGCCATCACCGCGGTGGCCGCGGCCCGGCTCGGGGTCCGGGTCGCGCTGGTCGCGGCGGTCGGTGCTGACCCGGCCGGCCAGTTCATGCTGGATCAGCTGGGCCGGGAGGGTGTCGACGTCAGCGCGGTGGCGGTGCGGGACGAGCTGCCGACCGGGATGACGGTGGCCCTGTCCCGGGGTGGGGACCGGGCCATCCTGACCGCGCTGGGCGCGGTGGCGTCGCTGACTCCGGCGGATATCCCGGCTGAGTTGCTCAGCCAGGCCCGGCACGTGCATGTCAGCTCGTATTTCCTGCTGGCCGGCTCGCTCGGGCCCGGGCTGCCCGGGCTGCTGGCCGCGGCCCGGGCCGGCGGCGCGCGCACCTCGCTGGACACCAACTGGGACCCGGCCGGGCGGTGGCTCGACGAGCGGCTGTCCGCGGTGCTGGGGCAGGCCGACCTGCTGCTGCCGAACGAGGCCGAAGCGACCGCGCTGGGCGGCGCGCCGGACCTAGCTGTGGCGGTGCGGGCGCTGGCCGCCAGCGGGCTCGGGCTGGTCGTCAAGCGCGGCGAGCACGGTGTGCTGTGCCTGGCCGGGGGACGGCAGTGGCAGGTCAGCGTGCCGCCGGTGGTCCCGGTGGACAGTACCGGCGCGGGGGACTGCTGCAACGCCGGGCTGATCGCCGGCCTGCTCGACGGCCTGGCCCTGCCGGACGCGGCCGCGCTCGGCTGCGCGGCCGGTGCGCTGTCCACCCAGGCGGCGGGGGGCACGGCCGGCTGCCCGGACCGGGCCGCCGCGGCGGCCTGTGCTCAGCGTGCCTCGGTGTCGCCGGTCCCGGCCTGATCCGCGGCCCCGTTGTGGTCGCGGGCGGCGGGAAACAGCACGGTGACCGTGGTGCCAGTGCCGGGGGCCGAATCCAGGGTGATCCGGCCGCCCCAGCGCGAGGTGATGGCCCGGGCCACGGTCAGGCCGAGCCCGGCGCTGCCGCCCGGCGGTTTGGTGCTGAAGAACGGGTCGAAGATGCTGCCCAGGATGTCCGGGGAAATCCCGCTGCCGGTGTCGGCCACCCGCAACCGCACGTAGCGGCGGCCGGACATACCGTCCGGTGCCGCGCCCGGCACCTGGGCGGTGCGGATGGCCAGCGTCCCGCCACTCGGCATCGCCTCGGCCGCGTTGTCGGCCAGGTTGGCCAGCAGCAGCTCAAGGTGCCCGCGGTCGGCTCGGATCGGGGTCAGGCCGGTGTCCAGTTTGGTGTCCAGCGTCGTCCCGGCGCGCAGCCGGGCGGTGAGCCGTTCCTCGGTGCTGGAGATCACGTCGTTGAGCTGGATCACCTGGGCCCGCACCGTGTCCTGTTCGGCGAACACGGTCAGCTGCCTGATCAGCGCGGCGGCCCGGCGGGTGGCCCGCTGAATGTGCTGCACGTCCTCCCGCGCCTCCCGCCAGCTGGCTTCGCTGGGCGGCGCGCGCAGCGCCTCGGCGACGAAGTCGGTGTAGTTGAGCACCACACCCAGCAGGTTGTTGAAGTGGTGCGCGATCCCGCCGGTCAGCCGGCCCAGCGTGGCCAGCTGCTGGGCCTGCCGCAGGGCATGCTCGATCCGCTTCCGCTCGATCGCGTAGCGCACCGTCTTGGCCAGCTGGTCGGCGTCCACCCGGCCTTTGATCAGGTAGTCCTGCGCGCCGGCATGCACCGCGCGGAGGGCGAGCTCACG
>DATCUG010000235.1:0-12854 GCA_036567525.1 Streptosporangiaceae bacterium
CAGATCCTGATCGCGCTGGCCGGTATCGGCCTGGCCATCCGGCTCGGCCTGGGCACGTATCACTAACTGCCGTCGGGGACCAGCCAGAGCACGCCCATCGGCGGCAGCGTGAGCACGGCCGAGGCGGGCTGCCCGTGCCACGGCTCGGCGGTGGCCTCGACCATGCCCAGGTTGCCCACCCCGCTGCCGCCATAGTCGGCCGCGTCGGTGTTGACCAGTTCCCGCCACCGGCCGGCCTGGGGCAGCCCGAGCCGGTACTCCGAGTGCGGCCCGCCGGAGAAGTTGGCCACGCAGACCAGCGTCCCGGGCCCGACCGGGTCGGCCCGGTCGCCGGCCAGCCGCATGAACGACAGCACGTTGCCCGCCGCGTCGTTGGCGTCGATCCAGCTGAACCCGGTGGGCGAGTTGTCCAGTGCCCACAGCGCCGGGGCGCCGCGGTAGCCCTGGTTCAGGTCGGCGACGAGCTGGCGAATCCCGGCGTGGTACTCGTACTCGAGCACCCACCAGTCCAGCCCGCGCTCGGCCGACCACTCATTCCCCTGGCCGAACTCCGACCCCATGAACAGCAGCTGCTTGCCCGGATGGGCCCACATGTAGCCGAGCATGGCGCGCAGCGCGGCGAACCGGTTCCACTCGTCGCCGGGCATCTTGTTCAGCAGCGAGCCCTTGCCGTGCACCACCTCGTCATGGGACAGCGGCAGCACGAAGTTCTCGCTGAACGCGTACATCAGCGAGAAGGTGATCTCGTTGTGGTGGTACTGCCGGTACACCGGGTCCAGCGACATGTAGCTGAGCGTGTCGTGCATCCAGCCGAGGTTCCACTTGTAGCCGAAGCCCAGCCCGCCCAGGTGCACCGGCCGGGTCACCCCGGGCCAGGCGGTGGATTCCTCGGCGATCATCATGGTGCCGGGCACCCGGCGGTAGCAGGTCGAGTTGACCTCCTGCAGGAACGACACCGCGTCGGTGTTCTCCCGGCCGCCCTGCGCGTTCGGCGCCCACTCGCCCGCTTTGCGCGAGTAGTCCAGGTACAGCATGGACGCCACCGCGTCCACCCGCAGCCCGTCGGCGTGGAACTCCTCCAGCCAGTAGATCGCGTTGGCGACCAGGAAGTTGCGCACCTCGGTGCGCCCGTAGTCGAAGATCAGCGTGCCCCAGTCCGGGTGCTCGCCGCGCCGCGGGTCGGGATGCTCGTACAGCGGTGTGCCATCGAACCGGGCCAGCGCCCACTCATCCCGCGGGAAGTGGGCCGGCACCCAGTCCAGGATCACCCCGATGCCGGCCTGGTGCAGCCGGTCCACCAGGTGCCGGAACTCGTCCGGGGTGCCGAACCGGGAGGTCGGCGCGTAGTACGAGGTGACCTGGTAGCCCCACGAGCCGCCGAACGGGTGCTCGGCCACCGGCAGGAACTCCACATGGGTGAAGCCCAGGCTGGTCACGTACTCGGTCAGCTCCTCGGCGAGCTGGCGGTAACTCAGCCCCGGGCGCCACGAGCCGAGGTGCACCTCGTACACGCTCATCGCCTCACTGACCGTCTGGCGCTGCTCCCGGGCGGCCACCCATTCGGCGTCGTCCCACGCGTAACGCGACGTGAACACGACCGACGCGGTGGCCGGCGGCCGCTCGGCCAGGCTGGCCATCGGGTCGGCCTTGCGGTGCCACTGGCCGTCCGGGCCGCAGATGTCGAACTTGTACCGGGTGCCGTCGCCCACGTCGGGCAGGAAGATCTCCCACACCCCGGAGCCGCCCAGCGAACGCATCGGGTGCCCGCGCCCGTCCCAGTGGTTGAAGTCGCCGATGACCCGGACACCGCGGGCGTTCGGCGCCCACACCGCGAACGCGGTGCCGGTCACCGGCCCGTACTCCCGCACGTGCGCGCCCAGCACTTGCCACAGGTTCTCGTGCCGGCCCTCGCTGATCAGGTGCAGGTCCATCTCGCCCAGGCTGGGCAGGAAGCGGTACGGGTCGTCGGTGACCAGTTCGGGCAGCGGCCCGCCGCCGTCGCCGTCCGGGTAGCTGACCGCCACCCGGTAGTCGGGCTTCTCGGTCACCGGCACGACGGCTGCGAACACGCCCTCGTGCACGTGCTCGGCCGGGAAGCGGCGGCCGTCCGGCAGCACAATCGTCACCGCGGCGGCCAGTGGCCGGAGCGCCCGCACGATCACCCCGTCCGGCCCGGGGTGCGCCCCCAGGATCGAATGCGGGTCGTGGTGGGTGCCCGTCACGACACGGTCAATTTCTCCCAGGCTGATCCCAGCCTGGTCACGTAGCGTGCTCATGCTCGCCTCAATGAGTCGGTTGGATAGCGGTCAGGCGTCAGCGATCGACCCCAGAGGGATGGCGATCCAGCCGGGCCGGTGCCTGGCCTCGTACATCACCTCGTAGACCGCCTTGTCCAGGACGAGGGCGCGCAGCAGGATGGCGTGCGTGCCCGGATCGGTGCCCCCCGCCGCGGCATACCCGGCGCAGAACGCGTCCTGGTTGCGCCGGACCCAGTCCACGGCCGCGGCGTGCAGCCAGTCCTCGTCCCGGTGGGCCAGCAGCTGGTGCCGGGCCGCGTAGTCGAAGGACCGCAGCATACCGGCCACGTCGCGGAGGGCCGAGGCCGGCGCGCGGCGCACCGCCAGCGGCGTGGCGGGCTCGCCCTCGAAGTCGAGCACCACCCAGCCGGTCTGGGTGCGCAGCACCTGGCCCAGGTGGTAGTCCCCGTGCACCCGCTGCACGGCCAGCGCCGCGTCCAGCTTGGCCAGGTCGGAGAAGGCCGCGCCGAGCAGGTCCGCGTGCTGGCCCAGCTCGGGCACGGCCGCGATGGCCTCATCCAGGCGGTGGAACATGTCATCGGCCAGCCTGCTGATCGCCTCCGCAGGCAGCTCTTCCATGCCGAACGCCCGTGCCAAATCGCGGTGTACCTCAGCGGTTGCCTCGCCGAGCCGGTAGGCCTCACCGGCGAAGTCACCGCCCGCATCAGCCGCGGCCTCGGTCTCGCTGGCATACAGGTCGCGCACGCTGGTCGCCGCCAGTGACCAGCCGTCGGTGGCGGCGCGCAGGTAGCCAGACAGGATGCCGAGCACGACCGGGGCACCACCGAGGGTGCTCTCGATCGAGCCCAGCGGCTGGGCGATGTGCGTAGAACCCCGGTGGGCCAGCGCCCGGTTCACTTCGAGGTCCGGGTTGATCCCGGGGGACGGCCGGCGGAACACCTTGAGGATGCTCTCCTCGCCGAAGACCAGGCTGGTGTTGCTCTGCTCGCTGGTCAGCACCAGGCTGTCCAGATCGGTCTCCAGGTCTACCCCGGGCTCGTGGCGAAACCGGAGCGGGCCGGCCCCCTCGTCGCCGGCCATGGCTTTGAGCAGCCACCTGGTCAGCTCGGCGTCGTGCAGCCCGTCGTAGGCCAGCCGGCCATCCGGGGCCCGGCCGATCAGCACGTGCCGGAGTTCATCCGGCAGCTCCGCACGCAGACCGAGGAAAAGCTGGTAGGTATCCACCCGGCGGCCGCCCTGGGACACAGCCACGATGAGGTGCCGTAGCCCCGGGTCGCCACTGGCCAGTTCGGTGTCGGCCACGATGGCCACATCGAGGATCCTGGTGCCCTTGCCGGCGAACCAGCGCTGCGACGGGATCCACTCCGCCAGCGTTTCCTCAAATGTCATATTTCCGGTCTACCCCGTCCCCGGGGAACATGCAGCATCATGTCGATCATCATCTCGCTGGTTACTTTCTGTAACCAAACCGACCGGCCTCCGGGGGCGGCCATCAACGCGGATGATCTCCCCGGGGCTCGGGCAGGATAAACCAGTAAAAACCGTGACCCGGCAGAGTGAGCAGGTAGCTGAGGTCGCCGATCGGGGGGAACGTGACCCCGCCCATGCACTCGACCGGGGTGACCCCCTTGAACCGGCGCAGGTCCAGCTCGACCGGCTGCGGGAACCGGGACAGGTTGTTGACGCACAGGATGCGGTCGGTGACCTCTGCCCCACCCGGCTG
The DNA here is from genome assembly GCA_036567525.1 of Streptosporangiaceae bacterium. Lineage (GTDB taxonomy): Bacteria > Actinomycetota > Actinomycetes > Streptosporangiales > Streptosporangiaceae > RYN-230. The sequence goes on from DATCUG010000235.1 coordinate 3,982, forward strand.
GTGCCCGGGCGCGGTGTACTCGCGGACGAACGCGAGCACGCTCGGGTTCGACGAGCTGAGTTCCTCGTAGCCGCCCAGCCCGAACACCGCGTGCCGCTTGCGGATCTCGATCATGCGCTTGGTCCAGTGCAGGAACGAGCCGCCGTTCTTCTGCTGCGCCTCCACGTTCAGCGCCTGGTAGCCGTAGATCGGGTCCATCAGCAGCGGCAGGTAGAGCCGGGCCGGGTCACAGGACGAGAAGCCGGCGTTGCGGTCCGGGGTCCACTGCATCGGAGTGCGCACGCCGTCCCGGTCGCCGAGCCAGATGTTGTCCCCCATGCCGATCTCGTCGCCGTAGTAGAGCACCGGCGAGCCGGGCAGCGACAACAGCAGCGCGGTGAACAGCTCGAGCTGATTCCGGTCGTTCTCCAGCAGCGGGGCCAGCCGCCGCCGGATCCCGATGTTGGCCTTCATCCGCGGGTCCTTGGCGTACTCCGCGTACATGTAGTCCCGCTCGTCGTCGGTGACCATCTCCAGCGTCAGCTCGTCGTGGTTGCGCAGGAAGATGCCCCACTGGCAGTTGGCCGGGATGGGCGGGGTCTGGGCCATGATCTCGGAGATCGGGTAGCGCTGCTCGCGCCGGACGGCCATGAAGATGCGCGGCATGAGCGGGAAATGGAACGCCATGTGGCATTCGTCCCCGCCCACCTCCGGGTCGCCGAAGTACTGGACCACGTCGGCCGGCCACTGGTTCGCCTCGGCCAGCAGCACCCGGTCCGGGTACAGCCGGTCCACCTCGGTCCGCACCCGCTTCAGGTACTCGTGCGTTTCCTTGAGGTTTTCGCAGTTGGTGCCCTCGCGCTCGTACAGGTAAGGCACCGCGTCCAGCCGGAAACCGTCGATACCCAGATCGAGCCAGAACCGGAGCACTTCCAGCATCGCGTCCTGAACCCTTGGATTCTCGTAGTTCAGGTCCGGCTGGTGGGAGAAGAACCGGTGCCAGTAGTACTGGCCGCGGACCGGATCGAAGGTCCAGTTCGAGTGCTCGGTATCGACGAAGATGACGCGCGCCTCGGGGAACCGGTCGTCGGCATCGGACCAGACGTAAAAATCCCCATATGGCCCGTCCGGATCCGCGCGCGACGCCTGGAACCACGGATGCGCATCGCTGGTGTGGTTCATCACCAGATCCGCAACCACCCGGATGCCGCGCTCGTGCGCCTGATCGACCAGTTCCACGAAATCTCCGATATTGCCGAAATCAGGCAGTATCGAGGTGAAATCGGAGATGTCGTAACCACCGTCGCGCAGCGGCGAGGCGTAGATCGGCAGCAGCCAGATGCAGTCGATGCCCAGCCACTGCAGGTAGTCCAGCCGGGAGGTCAGGCCGCGCAGGTCACCGGTGCCGTCCGAGTTGGAGTCGTGGAACCCGCGGACCAGCACCTCGTAGAACAGCGCGCGCTTGTACCAGTGCGGGTCGCGCGGCCGGTCGAAGGAAAACGGGTCCGGTATCGGCTCACCGGGCGGAGTCGAGAACGTGGGCAAGGGCTCCTGGAGCGGGAGGCCGGGAGGGGCTGGGCGGCCCGGCTCAGGCTCTGTAACCACTGCGGCTCCTGCGGATTTATCGGGATAATTCAGGCAGACGGGGATGTCTTCACATGAAAGATGTGAGCTGGCTCGGTCGCCGGGTCGAGTCGCACGTAATTGGCCTGCCCCCACCGGTGCGTCTGGCCGGAAAGCTCGTCAACCACAACGAAGTCGGCGGAGCTTTCCATTCCGAGCGCAGGTAGGTCAAGCCAGACGGTGGCCTCTCGCGGCTGGTGTGGGTCTAGGTTCACGACGACCAGCACGGTGTCCTCAGCCTCGGCCAGGCGCTTGGAGAAGCAGATCAGCTCCGGCTGGTCGACGTGATGGAACCGTAGATTACGCAACCAGTGCAGCGCCGGGTGGGCTTTTCTTATCGCGTTGAGCCGGGCGATATACGGCGCTATACCCGCTGGTCCCTGCTGCGCACGGGCCCAGTCCCGCGGCCGGTACTGGTACTTCTCCGAATCCAGGTACTCCTCGCTGCCCGGCCGGACCGGGACGTTCTCGGACAGCTCGTAGCCAGAGTAGATGCCCCAGGACGGGGACAGCATGGCAGCCAGCACGGCCCGGATCTTGAACGCGGGCGGCCCGCCGTGCTGCAGGTACTCGTGCAGGATGTCCGGCGTGTTGGCGAAGAAGTTGGGCCGCATGTAGGCGGCCGCCGGGCCGGCCAGCTCGCGGGCGTAGTCAGTGATCTCGGCGGCCGTGTTGCGCCAGGTGAAGTACGTGTATGACTGGTGGAACCCGATCTTGGCCAGGGCGTGCATCATGGCCGGCCGGGTGAACGCCTCGGCCAGGAACAGCACGTCCGGGTCGGTGCGTGCGATCTCGGCCAGCAGCCGCTCCCAGAACGGCAGCGGCTTGGTGTGCGGGTTGTCCACCCGGAAGATGCGCACCCCGTGCGACATCCACAGCCGCACCACCCGGAGCACCTCGGCATAGATGCCCTCCGGGTCGTTGTCGAAGTTGAGCGGGTAGATGTCCTGGTACTTCTTGGGCGGGTTCTCCGCGTAAGCGATGCGGCCGTCGGCCCGGGTGGTGAACCACTCCGGGTGCTCGGTCACCCACGGGTGGTCCGGCGAAGTCTGCAGGGCCAGGTCGAGCGCGACCTCCATGCCCAGTTCCCGGGTCCGGGCCACGAACGCGTCGAAGTCGGCGAACGTGCCCAGGTCGGGGTGCAGGCTGTCGTGCCCGCCGGCCGGCGAGCCGATGGCCCACGGTGAGCCCGGATCCCCCGCCCCGGCCACCAGCACGTTGTTCGCGCCCTTGCGCGCGGTGCTGCCGACCGGGTGCACCGGCGGCAGGTAGACCACGTCGAACCCCATGTCAGCAATATCGTCAAGACGGCCCCGGGCGTTGCGCAGCGTGCCGCTTCGTGGCTCTCGGTAACCGAGCGGATCGACATCCACGCCTTCGCTGCGCGGGAAAAACTCGTACCAGGCCCCGTACAGCGCGCGCTGCCGGTGCACGATCACCGGGTAGCGGGCCGACCGGGTGATCAGATCGCGCAGCGGGTACTCGGCCAGGATGGCCAGCACCTGGCCGGACGAGGCAGCGGCCAGCCGGTCCCACGGCGGCACAGCCGGGTCCCGGAGCAGCGCGGCGATCTCGCGCAGCGCCACCCGCGCGGCCCGCGCCTGCTCCGCGGCCCGGGCCGAACTGGCCCAGCGTCCCCCGGCCGGGCCAGCGGCCGGCGATATGGGGCGGGTGGGTTTGACGCCACGGGCAGCGCGCTCGAACAGCAGCGCGCCCTCGGTGAGCATCAACTCGGTCTCCAGGCCGCGCGGCACCTTGATCTCGGCGTCGTGCCGCCAGTGCGCGATGGGATCACCCCAGGCTTCCACCTGGAACTGCCACAACCCCTCGCCGCCCACGGTCACGTCGGCGCCGTACCGGTCGGTGCCGGGCGCGAGCTCACGCATCCGGGCCAGTGCTGATCGCTCGCCGCCGGGGCCGCGCAGCAGCACACCGGCCCCGAGCATCTCGTGTCCCTCGCGGAACACGGTGGCGGTTACCTCAAAGGACTCGCCGACGACCGCCTTAGCTGGGCGGCGGCCGCAGTCCAGGACGGGTTCGATGTCCAGGATGGGGATGCGTCCGATCACCAGGAAACGTTACCCAGTCTGGCCGTTGACATGCGCGTCGGCCCGCGCCAAAGGCCCGCATCTCCATTGGCCGGAGGCGCAAAACAAGCACTGTGATGCGCCTCACGGGCCTGAGCGTCTCGTCTGGTGGAATAGGTTCCTGGAGCGGGCTGCTCGGTCAGCTTGTCGCGGTACAGTCCGGTGTGCCTGCCGTTCCGCTCCCGGGTGCCGCATACTGACCTGCTGATTTCATGATCATCTGCTGACAAGGACTCCCCCCGTGAGAGCCATCCGCCGCTTCACCGTCCGTGCCGCGCTGCCTGATTCGCTGGCCCCGCTGCGCGAGCTCACCCTCAACCTGCGCTGGTCCTGGCACGCCGAGACCCGTGACCTGTTCGCCGCGATCGACCCGGCGGGCTGGGACGCGTCCGGCCATGACCCGGTCGCGCTGCTCGGCGAGGTGCCGCCCGCCCAGCTGGAGAGCCTGGGCACCGACCCGGCGTTCCTGCGCCGGCTGGACGAGGCCGCCGCGGAACTGCGGGAGTATCTGTCCGGCCCGCGCTGGTACCAGCTGAACGCCGGCCCCGGCGCACCCGCCGCGATCGCCTACTTCTCACCCGAGTACGGCATCACCGAGGCGCTGCCGCAGTACTCCGGGGGGCTGGGCATCCTGGCCGGCGATCACCTCAAGGCCGGCAGCGACCTGGGCGTGCCGCTGATCGGTGTGGGCCTGCTGTACCGGCACGGCTACTTCACCCAGTCGCTGTCCCCGGAAGGCTGGCAGACCGAGCGGTACCCGGCCGGCGACCCGAACGGCCTGCCGCTCACCCTGCTCCGGGATGGCGCCGGGGCGCCGGTCCGGATCAGCGTGGCGCTGGCCGAGGGCAAGACGCTGTCCGCGCAGATCTGGGTGGCCCAGGTGGGCCGGGTCCCGCTGCTGCTGCTGGACTCCTATGTGGAAGACAACGAGCCGGCCCTGCGCGAGGTCACCGACCGGCTGTACGGCGGTGGCGGGGACCACCGGCTGCGCCAGGAACTGCTGCTCGGCATCGGTGGCGTCCGCGCGGTGCGGGCGTTCTGCGCGCTGACCGGGCATACCGAGCCAGAGGTGTTCCACACCAACGAGGGGCACGCCGGGTTCCTCGGGCTGGAACGCATCCGGGAGTACGCGGCGCACGGGCTGAGCTTCGAGGATGCCCTCGAACTGTGCCGGGCCGGCACCGTGTTCACCACGCACACCCCGGTGCCGGCCGGCATCGACCGGTTCAGCCGGGAGCTGGTCGAGCGGCACTTCAGCGGGGCGGCCGGGGATCCGGCGCTGCCCACCGACCGGGTACTGGCGTTGGGCGCGGAAACCTTCCCTGGTGGCGACCCGGCCGTGTTCAACATGGCGGTCATGGGGATGCGCCTGGCCCAGCGGGTGAACGGGGTCAGCCAGCTGCACGGCGAGGTCAGCCGGGAGATGTTCGCCGGCCTGTGGCCGGGGTTCGACACCGCCGAGGTGCCGATCGGCTCGATCACCAACGGGGTGCACGCGCCCACCTGGGTGGCCGGCGAGATGCTCGACCTGGCGGGCGGCCCGGCCGAGAATGCCGCCGCGGCGGCGCTGCCCGAGGACGGGCACGCCTGGGAGCGGGTCGCGCACACCGCCCCGGCCCGGCTGTGGGAGATCCGCCGCGCGCTGCGCGGGCGGCTGGTCACCCAGGCCCGGCAGCGGCTGCGCGCCTCGTGGCGGCAGCGCGGGGCCAGCGACGCCGAGCTGGGCTGGACCGACGAGGTGCTCGACGACAGCGTGCTGACCATCGGGTTCGCCCGCCGGGTGCCGTCCTATAAGCGGCTCACCCTGATGCTGCACGACCCGGCCAAGCTCAAGGCGCTGCTGCTCGACCCGGAGCGGCCTATCCAGCTGATCATCGCGGGCAAGGCGCACCCGGCCGACGACGGCGGCAAGCGGCTCATCCAGCAGATGGTCCAGTTCGCCGATGACCCGGCCGTCCGGCACCGCATCGTGTTCCTGCCGGACTACGACATGGCCATGGCCCGCGCCCTGGTCCAGGGCTGCGACGTGTGGCTGAACAACCCGCTCCGGCCGCTGGAGGCGTGCGGCACGTCGGGCATGAAGTCAGCGCTCAACGGCGGGCTCAACCTGTCCATCCGGGACGGCTGGTGGGACGAGTGGTACGACGGCGCCGACGGCTGGGCCATCCCGTCCGCGGACGGCGTCGAGGACCCGGAGCGGCGCGACGAGCTGGAGTCCAACGCGCTGTACGAACTGCTCTCGCACACCGTGGCGCCGCGGTTCTACGACACCGGCCAGGATGGGCTGCCGCGCCGCTGGCTGGAGATGGTCGGGCACACGCTGCGGGCCCTCGGCCCCCGGGTGCAGGCGTCCCGGATGGTGCGCGACTACGTCGAGGGCCTGTACGTGCCGGCCGCCCAGGCGTCCCGGGTGCTGGGCGACGGCCCGGACGCGCTCGGCCAGCCGGTGCCGTTCGCCGCCGCCCGCGACCTGGCCGTCTGGAAGCGCCGGGTGACCCGGGCCTGGGGCGGGGTCCGGATCGAGCACGTGGAGAGCGAGGACGGCGACCAGGGGCCGGGCAGCAGCCTGGTGGTACGGGCCACGGTGGCCCTGGGCGAGCTGTCCCCGGAGGACGTGAACGTGGAGGTGGTCTACGGCCGGGTGGGCGATGAGGACGAGATCGTCGACCCGGCGGTCAGCTCGCTGGAGCTGGAGGCGGGGCCGGACGGCGGGGTGGCCCGGTTCGCCGGCAAGGCCGAGCTCGGCCGGCCCGGCCCGTTCGGCTACACGCTCCGGGTCGTGCCGCGGCATCCGCTGCTGGCCTCCGACGCCGAGCTGGGCCTGGTCACCCTGCCCGAGGCGCCGGCCGGCCTGACCACCGGCGATTTGCGGTAGAGCTTCCGGTCCATTCCGGTTGAACTTTGCGGTACGTGGTGGTCAAATAACGTTCCGTACGTAAACCGCTGTGCGTGGCACTGCGTCTACTTTAGGCAACGTGCTCGTGAGCTCTTCATGGACGCGCATTGCGGGCGCATCATGGAAGGGCAGGGTTCGGCCACTGCAGCAGGAAAGCCCGGGGGGGCCATGAGATTCCGCTACACGTTATGGCAGCTGCATGACGCTGTCGTGTCTCCTCCCGTGGACACTGGCGCCCCCACCACGTGAGAGGACACACACCCGTCATGAAGCAAGACACGCACGCCGAGAACAAGCTCCTCACGCCTTCCGAGGTCGCCGCCTTGTTCCGGGTTGATCCGAAAACGGTGACCCGGTGGGCGCAGCAGGGCAAGCTCCACTCGATCAGGACGCTCGGTGGGCACCGCCGGTACAGCGAGGCTGAGATCCACGCCTTCCTGGAAGAGTCACAGGGGGTACCGCTGCCCAGGCCAGCCGGGGAGTAGCCTCCACCTGGGCCCGGGGCGGGCCGCGGCGGCCCGTCCCGCTGGACACTGGCCCGGGGCAGGAGGTGCGTCATGGGTGAGTTCGTCACGGTCGGGATCGATCAGGCTATCGCCACGATCCGGCTGGACCGGCCGCCGATGAACGCGCTGAACGCCCAGGTCCAGGACGAGATCGCGGCGGCCGCCGGAGAAGTGTCCGCTAATCCGGCGTGCCGCGCGGTGGTGCTCTACGGCGGGCCGAAAGTGTTCGCCGCGGGCGCCGACATCAAAGAACTGGCCGAGGCCAGCTACGCGCAGATGGCGGCGGACTCACGCCGGCTGCAGGCTTCGTTCACCGCGGTGGCGAAGATCCCCAAGCCGGTGGTCGCGGCCATTACCGGGTACGCGCTGGGCGGCGGCCTGGAATTGGCGCTGTGCGCCGACTTCCGGGTCGCCGGCCAGGGCGCCCGGCTGGGCCAGCCGGAGATCCTGCTCGGCGTGATCCCGGGCGCCGGCGGCACCCAGCGGCTGCCCCGGCTGATCGGCCCGGCCCGGGCCAAGGACATCGTGTTCAGCGGGCGGTTCGTCGAGGCGGCCGAGGCGCTCGACATCGGCCTGGTCGACCGGGTGGCCCCGGACGACGAGGTGTACGACGTAGCCCGCTCGATGGTGGCCAGGTACGCGACCGGTCCGGCGCTCGCCTTGCGGGCGGCCAAGCAGGCCATCGATGATGGCCTGGAAACCGACCTGGCTACCGGGCTGGAGATCGAGCGGCTGCAGTTCGCCGGCTTGTTCGCCACCGAGGACCAGCGCACCGGGATGCGCAGTTTCGTCGAGAATGGTCCTGGTAAAGCCACCTTCGCCGGGCGGTGACACTGGGGGAAGGCGCGCCCGCCGCATCACCCGCCCGTGAGGAGCCGCCATGACTGAGCCGGTGCCCAGCCCGGACCTGGACCTGGTCACCGCCGCGCTGCGCGCGGACAGCGCCGACGCGACGATCTACGCCCAGGTGCTGACCGAGTCCCTTGGCGAGTCACTGCCGCCCGGATGTGTGACCATAGAACGGGACCGCTCCGTATCCGACCGGATGCATGGGCGGCCCGGCAAGGTAACCAAGATCACGGTCCGGCTGGGGGAGCAGGTCATGACGCTGGCGGTACGCGCCGGGCAGCCAACCGCGGAGATTCTCCGTGAGGTGCGCGGCGTCGTGCTGTCCCGGCAGCCGGTGCCCGTGGCGGACTGGGCGGCCGAACTGGCCCGCGCGCTCGTCGGCTATGCCGAGCAGAATGCCCGGACGGCCGAGGCGCTGCGCCGGCTGGTCACCGGCACCTAGGCGGTGACAGGAGTGCCCATGCGGTGTCCGTTACCTGTGTTCGGGTGCCGCTTCTACCTGCGTTCTATGCCGTCCTGCCGGGGCGGCACGAGGGTAGTTCGTAGGCTGGGGGGACGATGACAACAGCGGACCACATGCCGGACCGGCTCGGCCCCTACCGCCTGCTCGACCGGATTGGCGAGGGCGGCATGGGTGTGGTGTACCTCGGCCGCGACCCACAGCAGCGGTCAGTCGCGATCAAGGTGCTGCGTCCCGCGGTGGCCGGTGACCCGAACGCGCGCCGCCGGCTGGCCCGCGAGGTCGAGACCATGCGCCGGGTGCGCAGCCCGTTCGTGGCCGAGGTGCTGGACACCGACGTGACCGGGGGCACCCCGTACATCGTGACCCGCTACGTGCCCGGCCGCACCCTGGACGAGGTGGTCGCCCAGGACGGGCCGCTGACCGGGGCCCGGCTGGCCCGGCTGGCCAGCGGGCTGGCCGAGGCGCTGGCC
>DATCUG010000236.1:0-16982 GCA_036567525.1 Streptosporangiaceae bacterium
GTGCGCCCGGGCGACCTGGCAGGCGGCCCGGGCCGTGGACCCGGTGGCGATGCCGTCGTCCACCACGATCGCGGTCCGCCCGGCCACCACCGCGCGCGGCCGGTCCAGCCGGTACCGCTCCGCGCGCCGGGTCAGCTCGGCCCGCTCCTGCTGCTCGACCTGCGCAAACACCCGCTCGCTGACCTGCTCAGCCGCGGTCACCTCGGTGTTGACCAGCCGGACGCCATCCTCGCCGATGGCCCCCATGGCCAGCTCGGGCTGGGCGGGCAGGCCGACCTTGCGGACCAGGATCACATCGAGCGGAACGCCCAGTGCCTGGGCGATCTCGTAGCCGACCGGGATGCCGCCGCGGGGCAGGCCGAGCACGATCGCATCGGCGCCGGGCACGCCGGTCAGCACACCGGCCAGCCGCCGCCCCGCATCGGCACGGTCGAGGAACGGCATGATCCTCCAACCCCTCCGGTTGATCCCAGTCTGCGCGCAGGCCAGCGCGGGCACCAGTCCAGGGGGCCCGGCTCAGCGGTCAGCTGACCTGGGCGCGGAGGAACTCCCGGGTGCGCGCGGCGTCCTCGCCCCGGATGAACTCACCGGCCACGAAGTCGGTCACCCCGGCCGCGGCCAGCACCTCCAGCTGGGCCGCCACCGCGGCCTCGTCGCCGACCAGGGCCACGTCGGCCGGGCCGGCCGCGCCCTCCCGGTCCAGCATGGCCCGGTAGGACGGCAGGTCGCCGTAGTGGGCGAACACCCGGGCCGCGGCGGCCCGGGCCGCGTCCGGGTGGCTGGTCACGCACACCGGCAGGATGCACACGATCCGGGGGCTGGGCCGGCCGGCCGCCGCCGCGGCGGCGGTGATGGTGGGCACGATGTGGTCGCGCACCGTGGCCGGCCCGGTCATCCACAGCACGGTGCCGTCGGCCAGCTCGGCGGCCACCCGGAGCATGGCCGGGCCCAGCGCGGCCAGCAGCAGCGGCACCGGGCCGGGGGCCGGGGTGCTCAGCGTGACGTGCGCGCTGAGCTGCTGCCCGGTGAACGAGGCAGCCTCGCGGTGCAGCAGCGGGCCGAGGATGGACAGGTACTCCCGGGTGTGCTGGGCCGGCTTGTCGAACCGGTAGCCGAACATGTCCTCGATGACGATCTTGTGCGACGGGCCCACGCCGAGGGTCAGCCGGCCGCCGGTGGCCGCGGCCACGGTCAGCGCCTGCTGGGCCAGCGCGGCCGGGTGCCGCGGGTAGGTGGGCACCACCGCGGTGCCCAGCTCGATCCCGGGCACCGCGCTGCCCGCCACGGCCAGCGCGGTCAGCGCGTCCAGGCCGAAGATGTTGTTCATCCAGGCCGACGGGAAGCCGTCGTCCACCGCGCGCTGCATCTCGTCACGCACCCGGGTCAGCGCGTCCGGCCCGGTCGCGTCGCGCAGTGTCACACCGATCCGCATTTCTGGCCTCCAGGTCGGGTTGGGGCAGCCGCGCCGCTACTCTGCCAGTTCCGCATGCGCCACCGCGACCTCGGCGGCCAGCGCCGCGTTGTCCTCGATCAGCTTCCGGTTGACCTCCGCACTGCGCCCGTCGGTGAGTTCGTGGACCAGGGCCAGCACCGCCGGGGTCACCGCCTGGCCGCGCACCCCCTGCCGCTCGACCCGGGCGACGGCCTCGGCCAGGATCGGCTCGATATCCAGCGACGGCTCCGGCGGGCGGGCCAGCAGCAAGCCGGTAGGAGCGTTCAGCAGAAAATGGGCCGCGGTGATGCGGGCCACCTCGGTGACCGCGGTCACCGTCACGGACACGGGCGGTCCGCCCACGGCGCTGTAGAACATGGGCAGCGTGCCGGTGCGCCAGCCGAGCACCGGAACGCTCAGGCTCTCCAGCAGTTCCGTGGTGGCCGCCACGTCCAGGATCGACTTCACCCCGGACGACACCACCAGCGCCGGGGTGCGGGCGATCTGGGCCAGGTCGGCGGATACGTCGAGGGTGGCCGCGAAGCCGCGGTGCACGCCGCCGGTGCCGCCGGTGGCCAGGAACCGGATCCCGGCCAGCCGGCACACGGCCAGCGTGCCGCCGACCGTGGTCGCGCCGAGCGCGCCCTGCACCAGGGCGGCCGCCAGGTCGCGGGCGCCGCACTTGCGGGCGGACTCGCCCGCCTCGGCGAACCGGCCCAGCTCGGCCGGGGTCAGCCCGGCCTTCAGCACCCCGTCCACCACGCCGACGGTGGCCGGCACCGCACCGGCCGCCCGGACCCGCGCCTCGCTGGCCAGCGCCACCTCGGCGCCCTGCCCGCCCGGGAAGCCGTGCGAGACCAGCGTGGTCTCCAGCGCGACCACCGGCCGCCCGGCCGCCAGTGCCTCGGCCACCTCGCCGGTGAGCTGCGGTTGTGCTTGGTCCGTCACGGCATCGCTCCCATCTTCGCCACCGCCCGGGCGGTCGCGTCCAGGCCCAGGCTGACCCCGCCGACCAGGTAGCCGGCGGCGAACGCGTCGCCCGCCCCGGTCGGGTCCACCGCGCGGACCGGCCGGGCCGGGTGCACCTGCCCGCCGGCCCGCACGCCGCGCGGGCCCAGCTTCACCACCAGGTCGGCCGGTCCGGGCAGCTCGCCGATCAGTGCCACCTCGTCCTCGGTGCCGAACACCACGGCCGGCCGCAGCCGGCCCAGCAGGCCGCGGAACCGGGCCGCGCCGTAGTCACGGAGCAGCGCGGTCGAGGACAGGTCCACGCTCAGCCGTGGCGCCTGGGCCGCCGCGGCCAGCGCGGCCCCGCTGACCGGCTCGCTGGCCAGGCTGTAGGCCGGCAGGTGCAGCCAGTCGCAGCCGGCCAGCCAGCCGGGGTCGAGGGTAGCCGCGGACAGCCGTGGTCCCACCCCGCGGTCGGTCAGCATGGACCGGCTGGTGCCGCGTTCGGACAGCGAGACCACCACGCCGGTCGGGCCGTCCAGCACCGGGCCGGCCAGCTCCACGCCGCGGCGGTCCAGCTCTCGCGCGACCAGGCCGGCCGCCAGGTCGGTGCCGCGGGCCGCGATCAGCCGGGCCTGGCCGCCGAGCGCGCTGACCCAGGCGGCCACGTTGGCGGCCTGGCCGCCCACCCCGAGCTGGGTCCGGGCGGGGGTGTCGGTGTCGGGCGCCACCGGTCCGCTGAGCCGGACGATCACGTCGAGATGTGCGTCGCCCAGGACGCAGATCAGTGCCACCGGTTCTCCCCTGCCCATGGGCAACCGATCATCTCACTGACCGCTGTGCGGCCGGTCAGAGGCGCCGGCCAAGATGTGGGCATGCGCTCGGTCTGTGTGTTCTGCGGGTCCAACCCGGGCCGCCGGCCGGAGTACCCGGCGGGCGCGGCGGCGCTCGGCCGGCTGCTGGCCGGGCGGGGCATCCGGGTCGTGTACGGCGGCGCGCACGTGGGCACGATGGGCGCGCTGGCCGACGCGGTGCTGGCCGCCGGAGGCGAGATCACCGGGGTCATCCCGGCCGCGCTGGTCGACGCCGAGGTGGCCCATTCCGGGCTGGCCGACCTGCGGGTGGTCGGCTCCATGCACGAGCGCAAAGCCACCATGGCGGCGCTGGCCGACGGGTTCATCGCGCTGCCCGGTGGCATGGGCACCCTGGAGGAGTTCGCCGAGGTGGTCACGTGGTCCCAGCTCGGCCTGCACGCCAAGCCGACCGGGCTGCTGAACCTGCTCGGCTACTTCGACGGCCTGCTCGGCTTCCTGGACCACGCGGTGGCGGAGCGGTTCCTTCGCCCCGCGCACCGGGAGATGATCCTGGCCGGCGCCACCCCGGAAGGCCTGCTGGCGGCCATGGCCCAGTGGCGGCCCGAGCCCGGCGCCCCGGTCAAGTGGATGGACGCCAACGGCGCCGACATCCACCCCAGCGCCCAGCCCACCCCGGCTGACGGGCGCTAACTGCGAGCGAAGGCCAGCAGGGGGCGGAAATCGCGGTCCGTATCGGCGGCCTGCAGCGCCGCGATGTACCGGCGGCGCAGCAGGCCAGGTTCGGTCAGCTCGGCGCCGCCCCAGCTGAACCGGTGCCCGCCCAGCGCCACCACGAGCGCATCGGAGGCCAGCCTGGACCAGCGGCCGTTGCCGTTAGGGAAGGGGTGGACCAGAACTAGCCGGTAGCCGAACCGGATCGCGCATTCGTCGGCGCTGAACCGTGCCGGGCCGGCGTCGGCGAGCCAGGCCCGGGCATCCGCCGTCACGTCGCGCATGTCTATCGGGATCTGCCAGCACGGCACACCGAGATTCCGGTCCGTCGTCCGGTACTGACCGGCCCATGTCCAGACCTGGTTGTACATCCGGCGGTGCAGCAGCTTGAGCCAGGCTTCCCGGGTCACCGACTCCGGGCGGAGCCTGCGGGAGGAGAAGAACAGCCAGGTCATGGCCTGGTTGATGTTGTCCGCTTCGGCACGGTTCAGCTCGCTGCGGGTGAGTACCGGCAGCAGCAGGCCCTGCCGCTCGCCGTCGGCCAGCGGGGTGCCGCCATCCGGTTCACCGAGTGGGCCGGTCATCGGCCCACAGCCCGCCGCGCGCCAGCAGTTGCTCGGCCAGCCGGGCTTCCATTTCGCTCGTCTGGCCGGTGGCTTGGTCTTCCAGCCGCATCGTCTGCTCCACCGCTGCGACCTGCTCGTGCGCCAGCTCGCGGGCCCGGTCCCGGACCACTGTGTCCAGTGGCCGGCGGGGCACCAGCAGGTAGACCAGGTCACAGCCGAGCGCATCAGCGGCACGGCGCAGCGTGTCCAGCCGGATCCTGTCCGCGGCTTCCGACTGCTCGAGCCTGGTCACTGCGCCCGGGGTGGTGCCGAGCCGGGTGGCGAGCACGGCGGCGCTCATGCCCAGTGCGTCCCGGACCGCGCGGACCCAGCCGCGTGGTGGCCGGGCCAGCTCGCGGAGCGGCTGCCACTCGGCATAGTGACGATCGAGCAGCTCCCGGCCCCGGACGGACACCTGGTTAGCGATCCTGGGCATCTGGCCACACCTCACGAGGACTCTATGATGAGCTGCAGCTCATCATAGATCGATTTTAACATGAGCTATAGCTCATGATAAAGAGAGTTTTTGATGAACTGAAGCGCACTATAGTGGTTCCGGCATGGCACGGCGGGGGCACAGCGGAGCCGGCTGAGCGACAACAACAAACCCGGAATCGGCGGTCCCGGGCATAACTGGCGGGCGAAGGTGGCTACTAGGGGTAGGCGCGGGAATGCGCTGACATCCCCTCTGGTTGCATACCCTGGCGGGTATCCCATCCTGGGACACCTGGTGAGACGAGGAGAGATTCCATGGCGACGGTCGAGCTGACGGGCGAGAACTTCGAGTCCGTTGTCGGCAGCGCGGACATGGTCCTGGTGGACTTCTGGGCCGCATGGTGCGGACCGTGCCGGATGTTTGGCCCGATCTTCGAGCGCGCGTCGGAACGGTACCCGGACGCGGTGTTCGGCAAGGTGGACACGGACGCCGAGACCGAGCTGGCGCAGACGTTCGGCATCTCGTCCATCCCGACCCTGATGGTGATCCGGGACAACGTGGTGCTCTACGCCCAGCCGGGCGCGCTGCCCGAGCCGGCGCTAGAAGAGCTGATCACCAAGGCCCGCGAGCTGGACATGGACGAGGTCCGGGCCAGCCTGGCCAAGGACCAGGCCGGTGCGGAGACCCAGGACCAGGCCAGTTAAGGCCTTTTCCTCAGCGCGGTGAGTTTGTGGTCGCCGGTGACCACTAAGTCACCGCGCTGACGTATTTCTGGCCGCCCGGGGGCGCTAGCCGGTTTCCAGCGGGACGGTGGGCCAGTCGAGCAGCTTGGCGCCGATGACCGCCACCCGCAGGGCCAGCCCCTCGGCCGGGTCGGCCGGATCGTGGCCGGTCAGTTCTTTGACCCGGGCCAGCCGGTAGGTCACCGCCCGCACCGACAGGTGCAGCCGCCGGGCCGCCTCGGCCGCCACCCCGCCGCTCGCGTAGTACTCCTGCAGCGTCTCAAGCAGCGGGACGGCCCCGCCCCGGGCCCCGGCCAGCGGGGCGAGCACCGCGCCGACCAGATCGGTGATGGCCGGCCGGTCGCGCAGCAGCACCTGGTAGACGAGCAGGTCGGCGGCGTCCACCACCGGATCGGGCAGGCCCAGCCGCTGCGCCACGTCGAGCGCGTCCACCGCTTCGTCGTAGGACCGGCGGACGCCGCCTGGCCCGGGGTAGGCCCGGCCGAACGCCACCCGCCACGGGCGCGGATCGTCACCAGCCCGGTCGGGCTGCCCCCGGGTCAGCGCGCGGACCAGGGCGACCGCGACCCGGCTGGCCGCACCGCCATCGCTCACCCCGGTCACGGCCACCAGCCGGCCGCCGCGGGTCACGGTCAGCGACGGCGCCGGGGCGGCCGCGTCCGCGACCAGCCGGTCGATGTCCTTGCCCAGCGGCCGGGTGGCGGTGACCCCGGGCGCGTAACCGGCCAGCAGCACCTGGTGCGGGCCGGCCAGCCGCAGGCCCAGCCGCTCACCCCGGGTCAGCAGGTCGGCGGCGGCCCGGCCGGACAGCAGGTCGTCCACGAACTCGAGGCGTTCCGCCTCCTCGCGGCGGGCGATGGACAGGTGGGCCCGCTCGAAACCCTCGGCCGCGGCCGCCACCGCGTCGTCGGCCGCGTGCAGCACGCCAAGACCGGCCGCCCGCAGATCAGCCAGGCCGGGCAGCTCGCGCCACAGCCGCCAGGCCGCCGACAGGTACAGGTCGACCAGGCCGCGCAGCGCCACCCCGCTCTCCGCGGCCTCCTCCCCCGACCGGCCGTACCTGGCCAGCTCGGCGGCGGTCAGCCGGCGCCCGGTCCGGGCCGCGTCCAGCACGGCGGGCAGGTAGTCGCCGAGCAGGCCGGGCGGCACGCCGCCGGCCTCCCGGCTGGCGGCCTTGGCAATCGCCTCGAGATCGAGGCGTTCCCCCTGGTCAGGCTGACGCGGGCGGCTGTCTGACGGGCTCACCGGGCTGGCTCTCCGCGGTAGGTCATTGCCGGGAAACGGCAATCTTGACCCTTGATATTAGCCGGATCAGGGAGCTGACTAGCGCATCCCCGGCAATGGAGACTAGTTGTGGTTGGCCAATTAACCGGGCCCGCCGCCGAGGAGAACGCAGTGACAATGATCCGCCCGCCGGCCAATGCCCCTGCTCAGCCATCTCCAGATCCAGCCAGCCCGGGACGCCGGCCCGTGGCTGGCGTGCACATCAGGCTAACCACCGGTGGCTACCTGCTCGGCGTGCTGGCTGCGGGGGCCAGCGCGCTGATCCTGCCAGCGGTGGCGCCGGGGAAATCTGTGGCCAGCTACCTCGGCGCCACCGCGGCCCTCGTCGTCATCCTGCTGGTCAGCATCGTCGCCCATGAGCTCGGGCACGCGCTGGTGGTCCGCCGCTACCGGGGCCGCGGCGAGGCCACCGTCGGTTTCTTCGGCGGCATCGGGCACGGCCGGGCCGAGCTGCCCAGCGCCCGGGCCCAGTGGCAGGTAGCCGCGGCCGGGCCGCTGGTCAGCCTGGTGCTGGCCGGCGTCAGCCTGGGCGCGCTCAGTGCGCTGGGCGGCCCGGCGCGCACCAGCAGCCTGCTGCCGGCCACCGTGGCCGCCGCCGCGGCCTGGATCAACGGCCTGCTGGCGGTGGCCAACCTGGTTCCCGCCGCGGGCCTGGACGGCGGGCGGATTGTCCGAGCGCTCGCGTGGGCGCGCTCGGGCGATCCCACGCGGGCGATCCTCATCTCGGCCCGGTTCGGCCAGGTCACCGGCGCGATCCTGACCGCCGCCGGGGTCACCGCGGTCGTGCTGCACCACCTGACCGGCGTATGGGCGGTGCTGCTCGGCCTTTTGATGATCACCGCGTCCCGGGCCGAGGCCGGCCAGGCGATGACCTCGGCCGCGCTGGCCGGGCTGCGGGTCCGGGACGTCCTGCCAGCCAGCCAGCCGGCCCCGGTGGCCCGCGGCTGGCAGAGCGTCCAGTCGTTCCTCGAGGGCGACAGCGAACTCGGCCTGGCACCGGCCCCGCCCGGAGTCAGCGCGTTCGCCGTCCGGGACTTCGACGGCCAGCTCACCGGTCTGGTCACCCGGAACCAGCTGAGCGCGGTGCCACGCGGCCGCCGCGCGGTGACCCGGCTCTCCCAGGCCGCCACCCCGGTGGACCACCTGGTGTTCACCACCCCGGATGAGCCGCTCACCACCCTGCGCGCCCGGCTGACCGTCCGCCCGGCCGTCCCGGCGGCCTTGTACACCGCCGGGCACGCCCTGGTCCTCGGCCCGGACGGGGAACTGGCCGGGCTGCTCACCCCGGCCGACTTCAGCCAGGCCGCCCGGTCCGCCGTCCGCCGCCCCGCACCGCCCGGCCCCGGAGGTGAGCCGGGCTGAGCGCCGCCGCGACCTCGCCGATCCACTCCCTGCCCGTCCCGACGTGGCTGTGGGGAGTGGCTCTTGGCGTCGTGGTCGCGGTGGGCGTGGCCGACCTGATCGTCAGCACCCGGCGCGGCCGGGAACCCGGGCTGGCCGAGGCGGCGCTGTGCACGGCGGGCATCGTCGCGCTCGGCGCGCTGTTCGGCGCGGCCGTGGCGGCCACCGCCGGGGCGCGGGCCTCCAGCCAGTTCTTCGCGGGCTGGCTCACCGAGTACAGCCTGTCCCTGGACAACCTGTTCGTGTTCGTGCTGCTCATCGGCCGGTCGGCGGTGCCACCCCGGCAGCGCAGCCGGGTCCTGCTGATCGGCATCGGGCTGGCCCTGGTGCTGCGCGGCGTGTTCATCGCGGCGGGCGCGGCCGCGCTGAACCAGTTCGACTGGGTGCTCTACGTGTTCGGCGCGATGCTGCTGATCACCGCGGGACGGCTGGCCTACGCCACGGCCAGCCAGTCCGGCGGGCCGGTGAGCGTGCCCAGCCCGCCCGGCCCGCTGCGCCGCCTGCTCCCGGCGGGCAGCCGGCTGCGCCGGGCGCTGCCGCCGGTGCTGGCGCTGGCCGGCGCCATCGCCGTCACCGACCTGGTGTTCGCGATGGACTCCATCCCGGCCGTGTTCGGGCTGACCCGGGACCCGCTGATGGTGCTGGCCGTCAACGCGTTCGCGCTGCTCGGCCTGCGGCACCTGTACTACCTGATCGGCGGCCTGCTGAACCGGCTGGCCCACCTGTCCGCCGGGCTGGCCGGCATCCTCGCGTTCATCGGGGTCAAGCTGCTCATCGAGGCCCTGGCCCAGAACGGGGTGACCCGGCTCGGCCCGGTGCGGCTGCCGCACATCAGCACCGGGCTGTCGTTGTGCGTCATCGGCGGCGTGCTGGCCGTCGTCACCGTGTCCAGCCTGATAGCCGCCCGGCGCCACCGGTCGGCCGCCAGCCAGGCAGGGGCCGGGCTCAGCCCGCCTGAAGCAGCGCGGTCAGCTCGGTCACCACGTCATCCAGGGCGACCTTCCGAGTCTCACCAGTTAGCCGTCCGGTCAGCTCGGCGGTCCCCTCGGCCAGGCCACGCTTACCCACCGTGATCCGGTACGGGATGCCGGTCAGCTCCGCGTCGCTGAACTTCACCCCGGCCCGCTCCGGCCGGTCATCGATGATCACCTCGACGCCGGCCGCGAGGAGCTGCTGGTACAGCGACTCCCCGGCCGCGGCCACCTCGTCGTCGTTGGACTGGGCCACCACGACCACCACGCTGAACGGCGCCACCGCCAGCGGCCAGACGATGCCGCGCTCGTCGTGGTGGCACTCGACCACCACGGCCTCGGCCCGCTCCACGCCGATCCCGTAGCTGCCCATGATCGGGTGCACCCGCTCGCCGTTGGCGTCCAGCACGGTGATGCCGAACGTCTTGGTGAACTTGTAGCCCAGCTTGAAGATGTGCCCGATTTCGATCGTGGTCAGCAGCTCCAGCGGGTGCCCGCACCGGACGCACTGATCCCCGGTCACCACCTCACGCAGGTCGAACCAGGACCCCACGCTGATGTCCCGGTCCACGTCCACGCCGCGCAGGTGCTGGTCGTCGATGTTGGCCCCGGTCACCATGTCCCGGCGGCCGCGCAGCGCCTCGTCGGCGAGCACCGGGTAGCCGCTGACCCCGACCGCGCCCAGGCTGCCGGGCAGCGCGCCGAGTGCCTCCCTGATCTCTTCCGGCCGGGCCGCGCGGATCGTCGCGGCGCCGGTCGCGTCGGCCAGCTTCTGCTCGTTCAGCGCGTGGTCGCCACGCATCAGCACCAGGGTCAGCTTGCCGTCCAGCACGTAGACCAGCGTCTTGATCTGCCGGCCGGCGGGCGCGTCGTACCCGGTGGCCAGGTCCTCGATGGTGCGCACGCCCGGCGTGTCGAACCGCTCCGGCGCGGCCAGCCCCGGGCCGTCGGTCACCTCGGCCAGCTGCGACGTGGCCTTCTCCACGTTGGCCGCGTAGCCGCACTCCTTGCAGTAGGCGACCAGGTCCTCACCGGCGTCCGAGGGGCACATGAACTCGACCGAGTCCTTGCCGCCCATCGCCCCGCTGGACGCCTCCACCGGGATGGCCGGGATGCCCAGCCGCTCGAAGATGCGCAGGTAGGCCGCGCGGTGCCGGTCGAACGCCACGTCCAGCCCGGCCGGGTCCAGGTCGAAGCTGTAGGAGTCCTTCATGGTGAACTCGCGGACCCGGAGCAGGCCGGCCCGGGGCCGTGGCTCGTCCCGGAACTTGGTCTGGAACTGGTACCACACCTGCGGCAGCTGCTTGTGCGACTTCAGCTCCCCGGCCAGCAGCGCGAAGATCTCCTCGTGGGTCACGCTGAGCACGTTGACCGCGCCCTTGTGGTCGGTGACCCGGAACATGACGTCGGACATCGTGTCCCACCGGCCGCTGCGCTGCCAGATTTCTGCCGGGTGCATGGTGGGCAGCAGCACTTCCTGCCCGCCGATCAGGTTCATCTCCTCGCGGATGATGTCGATGATCTTGGCGCGGACCCGCACCGCGAGCGGCAGCAGGGAGTAGTGCCCGGCGGACAGCTGCCGGACGTAGCCGGCCCGCAGCAGCAGCCGGTGACTCGCGGACTGGGCGTCCGCCGGGTCCTCCCGCAGGGTTGGGATGAACATCTGTGACCAGCGCATGCTCGCGGGCTTTCCGTGCTGAGGCGATGAGCGCCGGGCGGCGGCCGGCGCGGGACAAGCTACGAGCTTAGTGCCGGTCCGCGGTGCGCGGGGCCGCCACCCGCTCGGACGGCTCCAGCGGCGGCGCCCCGACCGGGCAGCTGGTCCGGCATTCCGGCTGGACGGCCGGCTCGCCCCGCTTCGGCTTGAGCACGTCGTTGCTGACCAGGACGGCCGACAGCCCGGCGGACAGCGCCATCAGCGCGGCGCAGATGATCATGGCCCGGTGGAACCCGTCGTTGAGCTCAGCCGGCGAGTGCAGCGCGGCCCCGGTCAGGCCGACCGCGGCGGGCAGCCCCGCCACCGACAGCAGCCCGGCGGCCCGGGCGGTGGCGTTGTTCACCCCGCTGGCGATCCCGGCGTGCCGGTCATCCGCGCTGGCCAGCACGGTGGCCGTCAGCGGGGCGACGGTCATGGACAGGCCCAGCCCGAACAGCAGCACCGCAGGCAGCACATCAGCCACGTAAGTAGCGTTCGGGCCAATACGGGTGAGCAGCAGCAGCCCGGCCGCGGCGGTCAGCAGACCACCGGTCATCAGCCAGCGCGGGCCTATCTTCTGGGCCAGCGCGCCGGCCCGCGCGGACAGCAGCAGCATGGCCGCGGTGGACGGCAGCAGTGACACGCCCGCCTCCAGCGGGGAGAAGCCCGCCACCACCTGCAGGGCCAGCACGAGCAGGAAGAACACCGCGCCCATGGCGCCGTAAACGACGAACGTGATCACGTTGATCGCGGTGAACTCGCGGTTGCGGAAGATGCTCAGCGGGAGCATCGGCGGCACCCGGTCCGGATGCCGGCCGCGATGGCGTTCCAGCAGCACGAACGCCACCCCGGCGGCTATCCCGACGGCCGCGGACACGGCGACCACCAGCTTGCTGCCGGACTGCGCTTCGATCAGCGCTTCGGTGATCCCGGCCAGGGCCAGCGCGGTGAGCACCGACCCGGCGATGTCGAACCGGCCGTGCGCGTCCGGGTCGCGGCTCTCCGGCACGTGCCGGGCGCCGACCGCGACGACGACCGCGGCCAGCGGCAGGTTGAGCAGGAAGATCCAGCGCCAGCCGACCGAGCCGACGATCCAGCCGCCCAGGAACGGGCCGACCGCACCGGCCACCCCGCCCAGGCCGGACCAGGCGCCGATGGCCCGCGGCCGGTCATCCGGGGAGAACGTGGACTGGATGATGGCCAGCGAGCCCGGGGTGAGCAGCGCGCCGCCGATGCCCTGCACCCCCCGCGCCACCACCAGCACGGCGATGTCCGGGGCCAGGCCACAGATGGCCGAGGCCACCGCGAACCAGATCACCCCGATCAGGAACACCCGGCGCCGCCCGAACCGGTCGCCCAGCGAGCCGCCGAGCAGAATCAGCCCGGCCAGCGTCAGCGTGTACGCGGTGACCGTCCACTGCAGGCCGGCCAGCGACGTGTGCAGGTCCTTGCCGATGGTCGGCAGCGCGACGTTGACCACGGTGGAGTCGAGGAACGCCATGCTCGACCCGAGCACGGTGGCCGCCAGCACCCAGCGGCCGCGCGCCGTGCCCAGGGTGATCTGGCCAGGTGCCGGGGGGCTCGCCGCGGTGGTCATGCGTCGCAGAGCCCGAGCAGTTTGGTCACGGTGGCCCAGTTCCGCGCCGTGCCCGCACCCTTGGCTGACATCGGGCCGGCCCGCCGGGCGAGCTGGATGGCCAGCTCACTGCGACCGAAGCCGTCCGGGGTGTGCAGGAACAGCACCCGGCCGACGTATTGCGCGGTGTCCCGGCTGCCTTTCCCGGCCACCTGCTGCTCCGTCTCGGCCACCACGGCGATCTGCTCCGGGCCGGGCGGCTCGGCCAGGAACACGGCGTGCACCAGCTTCGGGTTCGGCTCGTCCGGGTACGGGTTGTCCTGGATCACCTGGGCCAGCTCGTCCCTGGTCAGCACCAGCACCCGCGGCCGCAGGCCGAGCTGCTTGTCCAGCGCGGCCTCGATCTCGGCGGCCAGCGCGGCCGGGTCCTTCCCGTCCGCGCTGAACAGGGCGTTGCCGCTCTGGATGTAGGTGCTGACGTCGGCATAGCCGAGCGAGCTGAGCACCGCGCGCAGGTCCGCCATGGCGAGCTTCACCCCGCCCACGTTGACCCCGCGGAGCAGCGCGACATGACTGGGCATTTATCCAGCCTAACGCCAGCGCCACCGCATGATCCCGGGCCGGCGCGCGGCCATCCGGCGATTCCCGGGCCGCCCGGCCAGTGTCATGGGACAGGCAAGCCCATGTTGTGGAATAGGAAAGCCCGGGTCGTGGAAGAGGCCGGCCGAGTGCCCTAGTCTTCAGCCGTGACTGAAACCGACACCGCGGACGATACCGGGCTGCCGGTGCGGCACGCTGGCCGGGTCATCGTGCTCGACCCGGGTAACCGCGTGCTGCTGTTGCGGTACGACGACGCGCTGCCCAACGGGCGGCACTGGACCACGCCCGGCGGCGGGCTGGCCGACGGCGAGGACTACGCCGCGGCCGCGGCCCGCGAACTGGCCGAGGAAACCGGCTGGCACGACGTGGTGCTGCTGCGCGAGGTGCACCAGCGCAGCCTGACCATGGAGTACGGCGGCCGCCTGGTCCGCCAGCACGAGCGCACGTTCCTGGCCCGCACCACCCGGCCGGCCCGGCCGCTGGGCGACGTGGCCCAGATGCACGCGGCCGACGGGATCGCCGCCTGGAAATGGTGGACACTGGCCGAACTGGACGCCACCGCCGAGGTGATCTGGCCGGCCGAACTGCCCGGCCTGATCCGCCAGGCGCTGGCCGAGGAACATACTGGCTGAGGTACTCGCGGACCCGCAGGGAGGGGCAGGGCTATGGCGCTGGAGCCGATGCCGGAGGACTGGACCCGGGCGGTGGCCGTGGTCGCCCACCCGGACGACCTGGAGTACGGCGCGGCCGCCGCGGTGGCCAGGTGGACCTCGCAGGGCAAGCACGTCGCCTACCTGCTGGCCACCCGGGGCGAGGCGGGCATTGAAGGGCTGTCGCCCGCTGAGGTCGGGCCACTGCGGGTGGAGGAAGAACGGCAGAGTGCGGGCGTGGTCGGGGTGCACGACGTCTACTTCCTGGATCACCAGGACGGGCTGGTCGAGTACGGCCTGCCGCTGCGCCGTGACCTGGCCAAGGTGCTGCGGCGGGAGCGCCCGGACATCGTGATCACCATGAACTTCGACCTGACCTGGGGCGACAGCGGCATGATCAACCATGCCGACCACCGGGCCACCGGGCTGGCCACACTGGACGCGGTACGGGACGCGGCCAACTCGTGGGTGTTCCCGGACGCCGGCCCGGCCTGGAACGGCGCCAAGCAGATCTACGTGGCCGGTTCCGGTGACCCGACGCACTTCGTGGACGTGACCGAGACCATCGACGCGGGGATCGCGTCGCTCCGCGAGCACAAGGCCTACCTGGACGGCCTGGGCCGTGACTTCGACCCGGACGAGTTCCTGCGCAACATGGCCGGTTATCTCGGCATGGCGGCGGGTTGCGAATACGCGGTGGGTTTCCGCCGGTACTCGGCCGGCTGAGTTCCGGCCGGCCGGTAGCGTGCCGGTATGCGTTATGCGGTGCGGGAGCGGATCTTCGCCATCGGCGACGATTTCTGGATCACCGACGACCAGGGCGGCCGGGCGTACCTGGTCGACGGCAAGGCGCTGCGGCTGCGCCAGACGTTCGAGCTCAAGGACGGCAGCGGGGCCATCGTCGCGGTGGTGCGCAAGAAGCTGGTCGCGGTGCGCGAAACCATGGAGATCGAGCAGGGTGGCGAGGTGGTGGCCACCGTGCGCAAGGCGCTCGTGTCGCCGCTGCGCCACCGGTCGGTCATCGAGCTTCGCGACGGCACCGAACTGGAAGCGGTCGGCGACATCCTGGACCACGAGTTCGAGATCCGGCCGGACGGCGGCGGGCGGCCGCTGGCCCGGATCTCCCGGGCCTGGTTCACCATGCGCGACCGCTACGGCGTGGACGTGGCGCCCGGCCTGGACGACGCGCTGTTCCTGGCCATGGCGGTCGCCCTGGACCGCCTCGAGCACGACGAAGCCGACCGTCGTTGAGCCTGCCGGTCACACTGGGCAGGTCCAGTCTGCGCGGCCGGGGCTCGGTGCCGGGTCGGCCGCGTCCGGCGGCGGGAACAGCATTTTCATGGTGAACGCCTGCTGGGTCGGGCCGTGCGCGCGGAGCAGGCGGACCCGGTCCTCGGCATCCTGCGTTGACGGCACGGTGCCGCGCGGGATCCACCACAGCGCGGTGTACGCCTCGGTCATCCGCTCGAACCACTGCCGGCGCTGGCGCAGCACGGCGCGGTGCATGGCCGAGTAGACGAACGCGGCCAGCGCCTCGGCTGACTCCCACACCGACATGTTGACCAGGACGCCCGCGCTGCCGGCCTCGTCCCACTCGAACGCGCGGACCGCGGTGGCGTCGCCGTCCTCGGTCTGCAGCCGCCACAGGAACCCGGGCGCCGTGTCGGCGGCCGCGTTGACCGGGTCGAGGGCCGCGACGAAGCCGGCCAGCCGGGGGCTGTCCAGCGGCTCCCGCAGCCGGCCGATGTTGACCTGAGCCAGCACGTAATCCATCCCGACATGCTGCCAGCCGTCGCCTGCCGAGCACCACCCAGCCAGCCCCCAGCCCAGCCACCGCCCACCCCAGCCCAGCCACCGCCCCGGCACCACCCCAGCCCGAGGCCGGACCGCCCCGGCCCGAGGCCGGACCGCCGCTGCCCACCCCAGGCCACCGCCCCAGCGCCGGCGAACTCTCAGCCATTCCCCTTGCCCCCGAACTCCCTAGCCGTCCCACTGCCCGCGAAATCCCCGGCCGGCTCTCAGCTCTCGGGCGCGACTGGTGTGACTTGCGGTGCACTTGTGGTGAGCTCGCCGTGCTCCCCGATGTTGATGATGAAGCTGGTCCCCCTATCGGGGGCCTAATTTCAACATCAACATTCTGAGCCGTATATGCTTTGACAGTTATATGCCTGAGTTGGCATTCTGAGGTGCGTGACGACGGTGTTTGAGGTGCTGGCCGAGTCGCGGCGGCGGCGGATCCTGGACCTGGTCCGCGACCGGGAGCGCTCGGTCGGCGAACTGGTGGCCGCGCTGGCCATGAGCCAGCCCGCCGTGTCCAAGCACCTGCGGGTGCTGCGCGACGCCGGGCTGGTCGAGGTGCGCGTGGCCGAGCAGCGGCGGCTGTACCGGCTCCGGCCGGGGCCGTTGCGCGAACTGGACGCCTGGCTGGCACCGTACCGGCAGGCCTGGGACACCAGCCTGAACCGGCTGGAGCAGCACCTGGACGAGATGGCCCGGGACGAGGCCGGTCCCGGCGATGGGAGGACACACCGATGATGGGCACCCTGGAGCAGGCCAGCACCGGCTGGCGGCTGCGCTTCACCCGGGAACTGGACCACCCGGCCGAACGGGTCTGGCGGGCGGTGACCGAGCCCGAGCACCTGGCCGCCTGGTTCCCGATGCGGATCCACGGCGACTGGGTGGCCGGCGCTCCGCTGACGTTTGCCGACCCGGAAGGGCGCGGGCTGGAGTTCACCGGGAAGGTGCTCGCCGTCGAGCCGCCATCGGTGCTGGAGTTCACCTGGGGCCCGGACGTGCTCCGGCTGGAAATCGAGCCACGCGGCGCGGGCTGCACGCTCACCTTGCTGGACTCGTTCGACGAACTGGGCAAGGCGGCGCGGGACGCGGCCGGCTGGCACGTCTGCCTCGACCTGCTGGCCGCTCACCTGGACGGCGCTACGCAGCCGGCTCCGCCCCGCGGGTGGCCCGAGCTCAACCGCGACTATGTCCAGGCGTTCGGCCCGGAGGCGGCCACCATCGGGCCGCCGCCCGGTTACGGCCCGGACGACCGCGCCTGAGGGAGTGGCGGCCGGGCCGCCGGGCCAGTCGTCCGGCCGGGCGGCGACTGGGCAGCGG
>DATCUG010000237.1:0-13777 GCA_036567525.1 Streptosporangiaceae bacterium
CCGTCCGCTGCGATAACCCGGGGTTCAGACCGCGCTTACCGGCGTCAAGCCGGTTTCCGGGTCCGGCTCTTCGCCGACGATCCGCCGCTACTGCTCCGGCGCGCGGTACTGCCGCTACCACTGCTCCGGCTGCCAGTACCACCGCTCCGGCTGCCAGTACCACTGCTCCGGCGGGCGGCTGTGCTGGCCCGGCCTGCCCCGCCAGTAGCCCGGCTCGCCGCGCCAGTAGCCCGGCCTGCCGTCTCAGTAGTCCGGCTCGCCGCACTGGCACCGGCTGATGCGGCCTTTTTGGCGGTTCCACTGGACGTGGCGGCCGCCCGGGACGCGGTTTCCCTGGCCCCACCAGCTACCCGGGAGGCCCCTTCGACCGCGCCACTCTTCACCTTGTCAGCCACCTTTTCCACCTGGCCGACCGCCGAGCTGGCCATGATGGCAGGAAGGTTTTTCCAAAGCGCGCGGCCGCCGTACGCCGCTGCGGCGCCCGCTGCGGCCGCTGCGCCCATCCTGAGCAGCTCTCCGCTGCGGCTGTGCGTCTTGCTGGCCATATGTTTCTCCTCCGGCCGCGATCGTGGAGACATTGCCCTGCCGTTACCGGCACCGCGGGACCACCATTGGCTTCCCTGACCGGGAACGCCTAAACCGGCGCTCACATGCGCCGTTCTGCGGCAGTGGCTCAGCCAGCTTGGCGTGTCAGCCGGATGACTGGCAGCTCGCGGTCGGTCTTGCGCTGGTATTGCGCGAAGCGGGGCGTGGCGGCGGCGATCTGCTGCCAGGCCTGTGCCCGCTCCGTCCCGTGCAGCTGCTCGGCCGTCACCCGGATCGTCCGGCCGGCCACCTCGATCTGGACGTTGCCGGGATGAGCGGCGATGTTGTGATACCACGCCGGGTTCCGCGCCGCCCCGTTCGCCGCCGCCACGATCAGCCAGCTGCCGTCCGGGCCGGGCCACCAGCCGACCGGGCTGGTGCGCTCGGTTCCGCTCCGGGCGCCGACGGTCGTCAGGATCAGGCCGTTGAACCCGAGCATCTTCCCCGAGCGGCGGAACCGGCTGGCGGCGTTCTTGTTGACCAGCCGCAGGATCAGCCCGGTGCGCGGCTGGCGGCCACCGCGCGTCCCGGCCGGTGTATCGAAGCTCATCTGACCTCCTCGTGCGGGGCCGAGCCCGTCAGCGGGCTGTGATCGAGGTACCTGACCTCGTAGACACGCTCGGCGAACTTCCAGCCGTCACCGGTGCGCCGGTAGCGGTCGTGGTAGATGGCGTAGTTCAGCTCCGACCTGCCGTCGCGGAAGCGGATCAGCTCGCAGATGTAGGCACGGCCGGACGCGGTATCGCCATCCAGCTGGATCATGCCCGGGTGGGTGGTCTGCACGAAGCAGTCCAGGAGAGACTGCAGCCGTTCGCTCCCGGCGCGGATCTCCTCCCGGCTGACGGCCTCGGCGCCGATGTGCGGGATCCGCACTACGGCGTCGTGGGTGAACAGTGCGGCCACGCGGTCGTAGTCGCGCATCATCGCCGCGTCGGCGGCCTCGCCGCGCAGCGCCTCGATCTCGACGCGGTCAGCGATGGCCTGCAGGTCGCTCATCGTTTCCTCCTTGTCCCACCGGGCGGTCCCGGCCGCATGGACCTGCTGGCCGCAGTGGCCGCCGTCCGTGCGCCTGCCCTCACTAGTCCGACGGCATAACCCCTCCGAATGTCAGGCGGCCCGCCCGCCGCACAGTCCTCCGCACAGTCCGGCGCGCCGTCCCCCCGGGCAGGACAGGAGAAGATCGGATGCATGACTAGCCACCAGCTCGACCCGTCCCCGTCCACCACAGCAGACGTGTTCTCCCGTGACCTGCCGCCGGTACTGACCGTCGACCCCGGTGACACGATCGTGCTGCGCTCACTGGACGCGTCCGGGCACCTGCGGCCGCAGACGTTCCCTGGCGAGGAGGTGCCGACGATGGCCGGCCAGAGGCACCGCGGCCATTGCCTGACCGGGCCGATCGCTGTTCGCGGTGCGGTGCCCGGCGACGTGCTGGCGGTGCGCTTCATTTCGCTGCGGCCGGACACCTGGGGCTTCACCGTCGCCGCGGGCCGCGACACCCCGCTGACCAGGCGGCTCGGCCTGCACGAGAGCCCGCCTGCCTGGCTGCTGTGGCAGATTGACGCCGACGCGGGAGCAGCGACCAGCGACCAGGGGCACACGGTGCGGATAGCCCCGTTCCACGGTGTGACGGGCGTGGCCTGGGATGAGCCAGGCGAGCACTCGACCATCCCGCCCAGACCGGTCGGCGGCGGCAACATCGACTGCAGGGAACTGGTCGCCGGATCGATCCTGTACCTGCCGGTCGCCGTGCCCGGTGCGCTGCTGAGCATGGGCGACGGCCATGCTGCCCAGGGCGATGGAGAGGTGGCGGGTACCGCCATCGAGTGCGGTATGACGACTGAGCTTCAGCTCGACCTGGTCACGGGCCGGCCGGTTCCGGGCGTGCACGCGGAGACTCCGGCTGGCCAGATCACCTTTGGCTTCAGCCCGGATCTCAATGCGGCCATGGGCGATGCGCTCGATGCCATGCTGGCCTGGCTGCAGGCCAGCTACGGAGTTGGCAAGGCAGCGGCGCTGGCGCTGGCCAGCCCGGTGCTCGACCTGAGGGTCACCCAGGTGGCCAACCAGTCCTGGGGCGTTCATGCGCTGCTTCCGGCAGGCGCGATCAGCTGACGAGGGGGCGGCTGTGCTGTGCGCCGGGCTGGTGCCGCCTCACAGCTGGGATCTCAGCACGTCGACTTCGCAGCCCGGCGAGGATGGGTCGAAGCCGTGCTCGATCAGCCAGCGGACCCCCCGCAGGCTTCGCAACGACCACCAGGCGCGGATGAGGTCGAGGTCGACGCCGGTGCCGTAGCCGGCGACGACGTCGCCAAGGTGCTCCGGGTGCCCGAGCGTGAGGCTGGCCAGGTCGAACAGGGCGTCGCCCGGGGACGCCTCGGACCAGTCGACCACGCCGGTGATCTCGTCACCGTCGATGAACACGTGGTCGACCTGCAGGTCGCCGTGGATGAACACCGGTGTCCACGGCCGGAGCGCAGCCTCGGCAATCCGGCGGTTGCGCGTGACCAGGTCGGTGGGCAGGACGCCGTTGGCGACGAGCCACTCGCATTCGCCGTCGAGGTGCGATGCGAACTCGCCGGGGCTCCGGCCGGGCCATGGCGGCAGCGGCGCGTCGTGCAGCATCCGGGCGGCGGCCCCCGCCGCGGCCCACGCCGCCGGCGACGCGGTCGACGGCTCGCCGAGGCGGCCGAGTGCCGTTCCTGGCAGGGCGGCCAGCGCGAGCACGGGCGGCTTCCGCCACAGCACCTGGGGAGTGGGGACCGGAGCCATAGCCATCGCCTCGACCTCGACGTCGGTGCGCGCCTGATCAGCGTCGATCTTCAGGAACACGTCACCGACGCGCAGGGTCGCGCGCTCGTTGTGGGCGACGACGACCTCGACCTCCTCCACGCCGGCCATTGTCGCGGGATGACCACCGGCATCGCACCGGGTTTATTCGCGTGCGGCTGCGCGGCTGACCAGCGTCCCACTGCCCGGCGGCCTCGTGCACGTCTGGCCATTGACTGCGACGCGCTTGACTTCGAGCACACTCAAAGCGTGAGACTGGGCGCATGACCTCCGCCGGACTGACGATCGCCGAGGTAGCCGAGCGCACCGGCCTGACCCGGCACACGCTGCGCTACTACGAGCGCGATGGGCTGATGCTCGAAGTCGGCCGGGAAGACTCCGGGCACCGTCGCTATTCGGAACTCGACCTCGGCTGGCTCGAACTGATCACCAAGCTGCGGGCGACCGGCATGCCGATCCGGGAGGTGCGCCGTTATGCCGAACTGGTCCGCGCCGGTGACGGCAACGAGAACGAGCGGCTTGCGCTCCTGCGAGCTCACCGCGACCGGGTCCGCGCGCAGCTCGAGACGATGACGGCCTATCTCGAGGCCATCGACATGAAGGTCAGCTATTACGCCGGCGCGGCCGGGGCGTGCGAGTCGCCAGACAGCTACCTCAGTCCGCCGCGTCCAGCAGCTGCCGCTGTTCCGGGCTGAGCTGCAGATCGACTGCGGCCAGGCTCTCGTCGAGCTGCGCGACCGAGGATGCGCCGATGAGCGGCACGACGGGCAGGTCACCGCCGATAAGCCAGGCCAGCACCACCTGGTTCGCCGTCGCGCCCGTCTCCTTCACGACCTGATCGAGTGCGGTGAGCCGGGCCTGAGTCCCCGGATGGTCGTAGGCGCGGTCCAGCACCTTGTCCGGCCGGGTGTACGCACCATTGAGCAGCGGCGAGTAGGCCACCAGCGTCATCCCCGGCGCGGCGCGCAGGTAACTGAGGATGGACCCGTCCGCGGCACCGATCTCACCATCCGGCGAGAACCGCCGATCAGGGATGTCGGTGCGCATGCTCAGATAGGTGTGGTGATACTGCAGCACGTCCGCCTGTGCGGTCCCGGCCGCGGCCGCCAGGCCCCGGGCCCGTTCCACCTGCCACGCCCAGTGGTTGCTCAGGCCGAGCAGGCCGACTGTGCCGTCGGTAACCAGTTCCCCGAACGCGGCGACCTGCTCGTCCAGCGGAACCCCGGTCTGGTCAGGGACGTGCGCGTAGTACAGAGCGATCCGCGCTACGCCGAGACGTTCCCGGCTGCGCTCGCTCGCCTCCCGGATCGCCGCACGGGACAGGCCTTCGCGCGGGAAATCGAAGCCAGTCGCCGGGGCGGTAGGCCGGGCCCCGACCTTCGTCGCGATGACGATCTCGTCACCGATGCCGCGGCTGGCCCGCCACCGGCCGAGCAGGGCTTCACTCTCGCCGCCCTGCGTGCCGTGCACGAAGTACAAGTAGTTGTTCGAGGTGTCGATGAAGTTCCCGCCCGCCGCGACGTACCGGTCCAAGATCCCGAACGACGTTGCCTCGTCGGTCAGCGTGCCGAATCGCATCGCGCCGAGGCTGAGCACGCTGACCTTGCGCGCCGACAGCGGGTCGCTTCCGATGGTCGTGTATCGCATGCCGCAACGCTCGCGCTTCGTGCGCGCTCGAAGTCAAGCCTGCACCGGCTGGGCGCGTTCCTGGATCAGGCGTCACCGTAGACCGGGATGGCAGCCCCGCTGATCGGTGCGGCGTCCGGGCCGATCAGGAACGCGATCACCTTGGCGATGGCGGCCGGCGGGACGGCCCGCTGGGCCAGCGATGGGGACATCCAGGTCCGGTTGGCCGGGGTGTCGATGACCGACGGCAGGATGCAGTTCACCCGGATCCGCTGCGGCCGCAGCTCGTCAGCCAGCAGCTCGCTGGCCCGGATCACCGCGGATTTGCTGGTCGCGTGGGCCAGCGGCGCCGGGCCGCCGACCGCGGTCTTGGAGCCGACGGTGACGATCGCGCCGCCGCCGGCCGCGGCCATCCGGGGCGCGGCCTCCTGGCAGCACCACAGCATGGACACCACGTTGGACCGCCACAGGCTGTCCAGCGTCTTCTCATCCAGCTCGGCCAGCGAGCCGGGCACGAACCCGCCCGCCAGCGCGATCAGCGCGGCCGGGCCACCCAGGCCCAGCGCGTCGATCTGCTGCCAGGCCGCCCGGACCGACTCCCGGTCGCCCAGTTCCGCCGCGACCGGGTGCACCCCCGGCTGAGCGCCGGCCTCGTCCAGCCGCGGCCCGGCCCGGTCCAGGGCCAGCACGGTCACCTCCCGGCGCCGCAGCTCGGCCAGCACCGCACCGCCGAGCGCCCCCGCGGCCCCGGTGACCGCCACCACCTCACTCATGTCGCTCCCCTCCGTTAGCTCGTGACCGGCTCGTCGTGGAACCGCGGCGGGCGCCTTTCGCGGAACGCCCGTACCCCCTCCCGGCCTTCGGCACCGGCTGCGCTGGCGGCGATCGCGATCGTTTCGGCGTCCAGGCTGCTGTCCAGGTCGCGGGACTCGCCATCCCGGATAAGCCGCTTGATCCGGCCCAGTGCCGCAGTCGGCCCGGCCGCGATGCGCCTGGCCAGTCCCTCCGCCTCGGTAGCCAGCTGGCTGTCCGGCACGACTACTGCGACCAGCCCGGCCTGCAGCGCCTGGGCGGCGTCCAGTACCTGGTCGGTGAGCAGGATGTGCCGGGCCCGGGCCGCGCCCACCAGCCGCGGCAGCGTCCAGGACATGCCGCCGTCCGGGGAGAAGCCGATGCCCGGGTAGCCCGGGCGGAACCGGGCCGACCTGCCCGCGATCACGAGGTCGGCCAGGCAGACGATGCTCAGCCCGGCACCGGCCGCCCAGCCGTGTACCGCGGCGATCACCGGGACCGGGCAGGCGGCCAGCGCCCGGGCAAAGCCGTGGAACTCCCCCGCCATCGCTTCCACCGCCGCGCCGACGTGGCTGCCCGCGGCGGCGAACGCGCCCACGTCACCGCCGGTGCAGAAGTTGGCCCCCGCGCCGGTCAGCAGGATCGCGCCGGTGTCCGGGCTGGGGTTCCGCATGGCCGCCATGGCCTGCCGCATCCCCTCGTGATCCAGGGTCGAGCCGCGGTCCGCCGCCGAGATCACGTAGTGCCGCACCCGGTCGCGCGGCGGCCCAGAAGTCGTCATGCTGCCGATCTTCCCGTCCCGGCGGCCTGCGGAACAGGCCGGCCGCCAAGTTCGGCGAGTGCCGCTGGGCCGCGTTCCCGGGTTGACAACATAAGTCCTCGGGTGGAGACTTAGTTAAGTCCCCATCCGAGGACTTAAGGAGGTCGGCCTCATGCCCAGGACCGGCAGGCGCCCCGGGACGTCGAGCACCCGGGAGCAGATCGTGCTGGCCGCGGCGCGCTGCTTCGCGGCGGCGGGGTACGACGCGACCAGCGTCCGGCAGATCGCCGCCGCAGCCAGCGTGGACCCCGCGCTGGTCCGCCGGTTCTTCGGCGGCAAGGAGTCCCTGTTCACCGCGGTAGCGTCCGCGCTGATCGACCCGGACCGGGCCCTGGCCGCGGTCACCGCCGGGCCGCCTGGCCGCGCCGGTGACCGGCTGCTCGGCTACTTCCTCGGGCTGCTTGGGGACGTAGCCCAGCCCGGGCCGTTCCTGGGGCTGGTCCGCGCCGCGGTGACCAGCGAGCACGCGGCCGGCCTGCTCCGCCAGTTCCTGGCCGAGCAGGTACTCGGCCAGATCGCTGCCACCCTCGGCGCGGACCAGCCCGAGCTGCGCGCGGCCCTGGCCGCCAGCCAGCTGGTCGGCCTGGCCGTCGCCCGGTATGCGGTCCGGCTCGGGCCGCTCACCGCGGCTGACCCGGCCGAGCTGTCCCGGTGGATCGGCCCGGTCATCCAGCACTACCTCACCGGAACCCCTCAGGAGGCACTGTCATGAACCGCTGCCCGCACCCGCACGCCGTCGTCACCGGGGCCTCGTCCGGTATCGGCCGGGCCACCGCCCTGCGGCTGGCCCAGTCCGGCTGGCACGTGTTCGCTGGGGTCCGTAAGCCCGCCGACGGCACCGCACTGCAGCGGGCGGCCCAGCAGCAGGCCGCAACGGGTGAGGTCACCCCGCTGCCGCTCGATGTGACCAGCCCTGGGCAGATCGCCGACGCGGCCGGGACCGTCACCGCGCACACCGCCGGGGCGGGCCTGGACGCACTGGTGAACAACGCCGGGATCGGCCTGTTCGGCCCGCTGGAGATCATCGGCATCGATGACTTCCGGCAGCAGCTTGAGGTCAACGTGACCGGCCAGCTCGAGGTCACCCAGACGTTCCTGCCGCTGATCCGGGCCGCACACGGCCGCATCGTGATGATCGGCTCGATCGGCGCCCGCTGCACGCCGCCGTTTGTCGGCGCGCTCGCCGCATCCAAGAGCACGCTGGCCACGATGACCGAAGCGCTGCGCCAGGAACTCGCGCCGTGGGGCATCCGCGTGATCCTGGTCGAGCCAGCCAGCATCCGCACCGACGCCGTCGGCAAGCTCACCCACGACACCCAGCGACTGCTCAGCCAGGCCAGCCCGGCCGGGCGCGCGCTGTACGCGGACAACTTCACCCGGATGGTCACCGCGTTCACCGCTCAGCACGAGAAGGGCAGCCCGCCCGAGGTGGCGGCTGAGACGGTGGCCCACGCGCTGACCGCAGCGCGGCCCCGGGCGCACTACCTGACCGGGCGGAACGCACAGCGGATGGCGCTGATCGCCAAGCTGCCCACCCCCGTGCAGGACGCGATCCGGCGCCGCATCACCGATCAGCCCGCCCCCGGCGCGGCGGCCAGCCGGCGCGGCGGCCGGGCCACGACCGGGGCATGACCGTGCGGTGGGCTGTGGCCGGGCCGGGGCCGGTCGCCGCCAAGGTGATGCAGGACCTGGCCCATGTGCCGGACGCGGTGCTGACCGCGGTCGGCTCGCGCTCCGCCGCCCGGGCGGCGGCGTTCGCCGCCGCGCACGCCGGCTCAGCCGGCCGCGGGCCGGTTCCGGCGGCGTATGGCTCCTACCGGGCCCTGCTCGGCGACCCGGATGTGGACGTGGTCTACATCGCCACCCCGCATCCGCAGCACCGTGCGCTCGCGCTAGCTGCGCTGGCCGCCGGTAAGGCGGTCCTGGTGGAGAAGTCGTTCACGGTCACCCCGGCGGCGACCCGGGAGGTCATCGCCGCGGCCCGCGCGGCCGGCCGCTTCGCCATGGAGGCGATGTGGACCCGGTTCTGCCCGGCCGTGGCCCGGCTGCGCGACCTGGTGGCCGACGGGGCGATCGGCCAGGTATGCACGGTGACCGCCGACCTCGGCATCCGGCATCCCGTGGACCCCGCGACCCAGGCTTACCACCCCGAGCGGGGTGATGGCCTGCTGTTCCACCTGGGCATCTACCCGGTCTCGTTCGCCCAGATGCTGCTCGGCTCCCCGGAGACCGTCATCGCGCACGGCGCCGTCCACGCCAGCGGAGCCGACATAGAGGAGTCGGTGCTGCTGGGCTACCCAGACGGCCGCTCCGCGCTGCTGTTCGCCTCACTGCGCAGCCCAGCCCCCGGCGAAGCCCGGGTACTCGGCACCCGCGGCTGGATCCAGGTACCACCGCGTTTCCACTACCCCAGCCGGATCGTGCTGCACCGCCCCGGGCACGACCCGCAGGCCATCGACGCCCCGCTCACCGGTGCCGGCTACACCCACGAGCTCGCCGAAGTCACCCAGTGCCTAGCCGCCGGGCGCACCGAAAGCCAGATCATGCCGCTGGCCGACACGGTGGCCGTGCAGGACATCCTGGCCCAGATCGCCACCCAGCTCGGCATCCGGGTCGTCGAAGGCCCCGCCGAGCTGCCGTGACCACCGGGCCGCGCGCCGGCGGCCGGCCTGCTGCCCGCAACACACCGCCTGGCCTGCTCGCCTGGCCGTTAACTTGGTTAGGTAGCTGTTGACCAGCATGCGCAGGCAGCCGACGTGGCGCAGGGCACCGGGGGTGACTGACCTTCCCGGCTAGGTAGCAACCAGGCCGGGTTGCGGTCAGTTCGATCAAGGAGTAGTCGTGGCCGACATGGAGTTCGACGTCTTCGTGCAGGGCACGGTGTTCTCCGACCTGGTACTCACCGGCCTGCCCGCCCTGCCGACCCGGGGCACCGAGGTGTATGCCGAAGGCATGGGCACCTCGCCCGGGGGCATCGCGAACCTCGCCATCGCGGCCAGCCGGCTCGGGCTGCACACCAGCCTGTCCGCCGCCTTCGGCGACGACGTGTACGGGGAGTTCCTCTGGCGGACGCTCTCCGAGCAGGAAGGCGTCGACCTGTCGCGGTCCCGCCGCTTCGCGCACTGGCATTCTCCGGTCACCGTCTCGCTGGCGGTGCAGCGCGACCGCTCGATGGTCACGCACAGCCATCCGTCGCCGGCCACCGCCAACGAGATGATCGGCGATCCGCCGCAGGCCCGGGTCGGGCTGGCCCATCTCGGCGAGGCAACCGAGCCCTGGGCGGTGAAGGCACGGGCCAGCGGGACACAGCTGTTCGGCGATGTCGGCTGGGATCCGAGCGAGGAGTGGTCCCCCGACCTGCTCGGCAACCTGCAGTTTTTCCGTGCGTTCATGCCGAACAGCACGGAAGCGATGGCCTACACCCGTACCGAGGATCCCCGCGCCGCCCTGCTGAAGCTGGCCGACGCTGTGCCAGTCGTCGTCGTCACCTGCGGCGGTCAGGGCTCGATCGCGATCGACTCCATCACCGGTGAGGACGAGTGGGTGCCTTCGCTGCCCGTCAACGAGGTCGATGCCACCGGGGCGGGCGACGTGTTCGCCGCGGCGTTCATCCTGGGCACGCTGCGCGAGTGGCCGCTGCGCCACCGGCTGGCGTTCGCCAACTTGTGCGCGGCGCTATCGGTGCAGCAGGTGGGTGGCTCGCTCGCCGCGCCGGGCTGGGGCGATCTCGCCGACTGGCTGGCCACGACTCAGCAGCGGGCGCGCACCTCGCGGGCGTCGGCAGTGATCGCGCATAGCTATGAGTTCCTGGCCGACGTGCTGCCCGAGGGCCCGGTCAGGGCGGTCCGCCGCGCCAGTGCCACCATCGCCCGCACATCCGACGCCTAGGATCGCCACCTGATCGTGGCTCGGCAACGGTATCGGGCCCTAACGGTAGCCCTGGTCGCCCGCCGGGCGGCCGGCGTCCTGCACCTCGGTGACGTAGCGCCAGCAGTCCGGCTGGGTGCCGTCGGTGTCGGTGAACCCGTAGACCGGCGCGAGCTGGCCGCTGGACAGCGACTGCCCGGCCCAGCGCGACACGTCCGGGTCGCCGGCCAGCGCGGCCACCGCCCGGGCCACGTAGGTGGGCGACTCCGAGATGCAGAAGTGCGGCTCCCGCGCGGTCGCGTCCCGCCAGTTCTGCTCAGTCACGCCCAGGTGCTCCAGCATCATCTCCGACCGCAGCCACCCGGGCGTGAGCGACACCACCGTGGCCCGATGCGGGCGCAACTCGTAATCCAGCGCCATGGTCAGCCGCCCCACCGCGGCCTTCACCAGGTCGTAGTAGATGCCGACGTCATGCCGGTAGTTGCTGTTGTACTCGGCGGTGCCGTCGGTCATCTCCACGACCAGCCCGCCCGGGTTCCTGATCAGCAGCGGCAGCATCTCGTGCGCGGTGATCAGGTGGGTGTCGATGCCCATCCGGAGCATGCGCAGCCCGCCGGGCAGGTCGTGCTCCCACACCGTGGTGCCGAACTGGGCGTACCGGTCCCCGCCGAAGATGTCATTGACCAGGATGTCCAGCCGGCCGTGCCCGGCGTCGATCCGCCCGGCCAGGTCGCGCACCTGCTCCGGGTCGAGGTGGTCCACGCGCAGCGCCACCCCGTCGCCACCCGCGGCGGCCATCAGCTCGCCGGTCTCCTCGATGGTTTCCGGCCGGCCGATCTCCGATGCGCCAGTAGCCCGGCTGCTCCGGCCGGTCGCGTACACCGCCGCGCCGGCCCGGGAAAGCTCCACCGCGATGGCCCGGCCCGCTCCCCGGGTCGCCCCGGCGACCAGCGCAACCTTCCCGCGCAACGGCCGCGCCGCCGCCTGGTCTGCCACCATGCCGGCATCCTCGCACCGGGCACCGACAGCACATCATGCCGCTGATCTCAGCCAGGCCCTGGCCGGGTCAGCTGACCGGCGTCCGGGCGCCCACCTCCGGGTCGTCACCGCCGGGCCGGGGCGCTGACCGGAACGAGGTCTCGCCCAGGTGCCGGCCGAGCTGGGTGACGCGCGGGTCGGGCCAGAACCCGGAATGGTAGTGAATCGCCGCCGGGGTCGGGTTCAGGTCCGCGCTGATGCTGACCGGGTCCCAGCACGGCTGGTCCACGCCCGGCTGGATCTGGGCCGGGTCAGGATCCCCCGGCGCCGGGTTGCTGAATATCCAGGAGCCGATGTAGTCGGTGCGCCGGACCAGGTTCTTCCAGCGGCGGACCGGCGGCCCGCCATCGCTGCTGTCCAGCAGCCGGCCCAGCGTCTGCCGCTGCTCCAGGCCGAAGTAGGCCGGGAACGCCCGCCCGTACAGCCGCCGCGCCGGGCAGGCCAGCGTGAGCAGGGCGGTCTGCTCCAGCGCGTCGCCGGGCAGTTGCGCCACCACGGCCGGCGCGATGATTGAGCCCTGGCTGTACCCGGTGAGCAGCACCGGCCCGGCCGGAGCCGACAGTTGCGGCGAGTCCAGGGTGTCCGCGTCGCGCAGGTGCGCGGCGATCTGCTGCCAGGCCGGGTCGGCTGGGTCCTCGGCCACCGTCCCGGTCAGGATGCGCACCCGGTCGACCAGCTCCGGCACGGCCCGCTCGGCGTAACACGGCGGCGCGAACGGGTGCGTGGCCCGCGGCCAGAACGTGCCGACATCCCAGATCGCGCCGATCGTCTTGCGCTTACCCGGGTTGCTGTAGTCCTGCCGGAGCAGGCCGACCAGCAGGCCGGCCAGGATCAGGCCGAGTACGCTCTCGACCGCCGCGAACCCGTGCAGTTGCTGGTCCACGACGGCGTGCCCGGAGGTCACCGCGGCGTAGATCTCCGCCCAGGCGGTCGCGGCCACCATGCCCAGCGCGGCCCACAGCACCACCACGGCCGCCTGGTCGACCAGCAGGCCGGTGGCCCAGGCCCGGGCGATCCGGGTCCGGGTGGCGTGGTACCCCTCGGCGTCGGCATCACCGAAGCGGCGGCCATAGAACCGGGCCACCGCGCTGCCGCCGTCGGCCGCCGCGGCGAACGCCGCGGCATGCTTGAGCCAGGTGTAGCCGGCCCAGGCGGCCCCGATGAGCCCGCCCGCCACCAGCCCGATCGGCGCGGCGGCGAACGCGTAGACCGGCCACGGCACCTGCAGCGCGTTGGCGGGCGGCGGGTGGAACGCGATCCCGCTGGGCACCGGGGTGCCCAGCAGCCGGGTCACGAACAGCGTGGCCAGCGCCCCGAACACGCCGCCCAGCAGCACCGCCAGCAGGGCGAACAGCGCGCTCAGGTGGCCGCCGGCGAACGGCCGGGTGTCCTCGTCCTGGGCCGGGGCGGACCGGGCCAGGACCCAGCCGGCCAGCGCCAGCGCCGCGACCAGCACGACCTGGGCCAGCAGCAGGAAGGCGCAGACGTTGGTGAACCCGGGCACGGTGCGGTGGCTGATCCGGTCCTCGGCCGGCCAGCCGCTGGTGAAGAACGCCCCGGCGAACACGCCCGCCCCGCAGACCAGCATCAGCCGGGACCACAGCGTCCCCCGGGTCGGCTCGCCCGGCGCCCCGCCAACCCGGGCCGTCCGGTCGCCCAGGGTCACGTTGTGCCGGTCGGCCAGCGGCAGGCACAGGCTGACCGTGACCAGCGTCAGCACCAGGGCGGACAGCACCAGCAGGGCCAGCCGGCCGCCGCCCATGTGCGGGCCCGGACGGGACACGATCAGCGCGGTGAACGCCAGCGCGCCGCCCAGATGCAGGCCGCGCTGCCGCTGCACCAGTTCCGCGCCCTTCCAGAACCGGGTCTGGGTCAGCGGCCACTGCCGGTTGACGCTGGGCCGGGCCAGGCTGGTCCGGGCCTCATACCGGTGCGCGGTCTTGACGCTGATCAGCCACATCAGCGCCAGCACCAGCGCGACCACACCCAGCGCCAGGGCGACCCGGCCACCGGCCGGCCAGCCCGCGTACCAGGCCATCCAGGACGGGAGCTGCGCGTTCGGCGCCTGCAGCGCCGCGCTGCTGACCAGGATGGCCACGATGACCGCAGTGAACTGCAGGGTGGCCGAGAACGCGAGCAGCCGGAGCAGCGCGGCCGCGACGGCGTGCCCGGCGTCCCGGCCCAGCAGCAGCGGCTGGGCGGGGCCGTCCGGCCCGCTGCCGTCCGCGGCCGCGTCGCCGTTCACCGCCAGCTCCCCGT
>DATCUG010000238.1:0-2127 GCA_036567525.1 Streptosporangiaceae bacterium
CCAGGCCGACGCCGGCCCACAAGTTGGGTGACACCTCCAGCGCGTCGGTCCGGCCGCCGTGCAGGGCGGCCATCCGCCGCTGCCCCTCGGACTGCGAGGCCCGCTGGATGGCCTGGGCTCGCTCGATCGCGGCCGGATCGAGGCCATCGAGCAGCCGCTGCGCCTGCGCCCACGCCTCGGCCGCGGTGTCCCTGGTGATCACGTGCAGCCGGATGCCGTAGCGCAGTTCCCGGCCGGCCGCCTTGGCCCGCTCGCGCACCAGGTCGAGCTTCCCGGCCACCGCGGCCGGGGGCTCCCCCCAGGTCAGGTAGACGTCGGCGTAGCTGGCCGCCACGTCCAAGGCCGGCCCGGACGAGCCGCCCAGGTAGATATCGGGCCACTCGGTGGCGGGCACGATCTGGCCGGCCCGGATGTCGTAGTGCCGGCCGGTGAAGTCGACCGGCTGCCCGGTCCACAGCTCGCGGACGACGTGCAGGAACTCGCCGGCCCGCTGGTACCGCTCGGTCTTGCCCAGGTGGTCGCCGAAGCGCTGCTGCTCCACGTCGTCGCCGCCGGTCACCACGTTCAGCAGCAGGCGGCCGCCGGAGATGCGCTGGTACGTCGCGGCCATGTGCGCGGCCAGCGTGGGTGACATCAGCCCGGGGCGGAACGCGACCAGGAACTTGAACCGCTCGGTGACCTGGGTCAGCCCGGCGGTCATGATCCAGGCGTCCTCACACCATGAGCTGGTCGGGGTGAGTGCGCCGGTGAAGCCAAGCTGCTCCGCGGACCGCGCGATCTGGCCGATGTAGCCGATTTCCGGCACCCGTTCGGCGCCGCCCTCGCGGACCCGGCTGCCCGCCACGCCGACCGCGTTGCCCAGGCTCAGGTCGGTACGCGAGTCCCCGTTCGTGGGCAGGAACCAGTGCAGAACGACCCCCATGGGCAGCTGCCTCCGATCGCTAGACGGCCACGGCCGCAGATGGGCCGGGGATGCCGACTTCCTAGATTCTTGATCGTATTAGTCGAGAATTACTGTAACTCACTCCCCGGGAGCCTGGCAGCCCCGGGTACTCCGGCCGCACCGCCCGGCCTGAGCGGGTGACGGGCACCCGGCCGGTGACTCCAGCATGCGATGGCCGCTGACGGGGCGTCCAATACCGATCAGCGAAGGCATGATAACCATTGCCTATTAAAGCGATCGGAAAGATTGATAGGATGATTCCCCGCAAACAGGAGGAAACACCGTGCGGATCGAACAGCTGGAGTACCTCGCGGCCATCGCCCGGCTGGGCTCGTTCCGCCGGGCGGCCGAGGAGCTGCACATCTCCCAGCCCGCGCTGAGCGGCTCGGTGCGCAGCCTGGAACGTGAACTGGGCGTGGACGTGCTGGAGCGGGGCCGGCACGGGGCCCGGATGAGCGATCCCGGACGCGACCTGTTCCCGTACATCCTCACCGTGCTGGACGCCGTGGACCGGCTCCGCACCGCCGCCGATGAACAGCACCGCAGCGTCCGGGTGGTCCGGGTCGGCACGGTGAACGCGGCCACCGTGCCGCTGCTCACCCCGACCATCCGGGAGTTCCGGCACAGCCACCCGGCCACCCAGGTGGAGGTGATCGGCGCCCAGCAGGCCGAGATCCATCGCGGTGTGCTGGAGGGCAACTTCGACCTCGGCCTGGTGAACTACCTCGACGGCGACGACCGGCCGCCCGACCTGGAGACCACCCTGCTGCTGAGCGGGCACCCGGTGGTGTGCATGCGGCCGGACAGCCCGCTGGCCGCCCGGGACACCGTCCGGATCAGTGACCTGCTGGCCGAGCCGCTGATCGTGATGCGGTCCGGCTACGTGATGCACCGCTACGTGCACCGCCTGCTGCACGGGCAGACCCCGGCGTTCTCCTACTCCACCGACGGGGCCGAGATGGGCAAGCTGATGGTGGCCGAGGGCCTCGGGCTGACCGTGCTGCCCGACTTCAGCGTGATCGGAGACCCGCTGGAGCAGCGCAAGGTCATCACCTGGCGGCCGCTGGCCGATGACGCCACCCAGGTGCACCTGGTCATCCAGCGCGCCCGCTCGGCGTCACCGCCCCGGGCCGCCCGCGATCTGCACGACATCTTCGTGGCCCGGGCCCGGGCCGGTACGGCGG